>CBFHRN010000049.1:0-14979 GCA_965658275.1 Croceimicrobium sp. | reverse complement strand
CGGGCTCAAAGACCGGCAATGGCGTGGGGATATCTACATAAAAACTGTCGACTACCGTATCACAGGGAGAAATCACTAAAGACCAATAGGTTCCTGGAGTGGAAACGCTAATTTGATTTTGACTGGAACCCGTCGACCAGAGAACCTGGTAGGCTGCATTCGTTCGTGGACCAATAAGGATAGGATTAGTGGCGCAGGTGCTTAAATATTGGACGACCGGACTAATACTGGGTTCAATTTGAATTCGAATACTGTCGGCCACCAGGCCACAGGGTGAGTTCAAGGTTACGCTGAGGTTTGTAGCTCCAGTAAAGCTTCTAGTCCGAGAAGTATCGCCATCCGACCATAGCACCGAACTGATATCGCCCCTATTGGTATAATCCACCAAAATCGGATTGCTAAGGCTACAGGCCAAAGTATCCATTTGATAGGGTCGGCCGGGCTCCAATAAACTCACCACTAAGGTGTCGACTAAAGTGTCATTGGGGGCAATGGACTGCAGCCAGTAGGTGCCCGCTTGATTGATGGTACGGGTTCGACTGGTACTGCCATTATCCCACAAATAAGAAACCCTGGGGTGATTGGGCATGTTAATCTGAAAGCTTTGACCGGCGCAAATAGCCGTATCGCCAGGCAGAGAAACCAAGCTAACGGGCCGTTGAACCTGATACATGGAATCGACCTGATTAGAGTCTAAGGGGCAATTCAGGATCATAACATCATCCAAATAGCCTTGGAAGAAATTACTACTACGCATCCGATTGACCCCAAAAACCAAATCATTATTGGCCCCAAATGAACTGCCACCGCCATTGGCTGTACTTGTGGCTTTTAATTGTCCATTCACGTAAAAGTAATTGGTCGTTGAGGTTCGCACTAAAACCACATAGTACCACCAATTGGCATTGGTATTCGGATTAAAAAATATAGCAGGGTTTCCTCCTGCTCTTCCCTGGATCGTACCGCTGGTGACCAAACAGTGAAAAGACCCATAAGTAAGGTTATTGTCGTCCTGAGTCATCATTACATTGATGCCACTGGTGCGGGTCGGCTTAAACCAAAAGCTTACCGTGCGATCTTGGTAATCGTAGGTCGTGTAGGTATCAATATAATCATTAATCCCATCAAAATAATAGGCGCTATTTGCGATACCATAGCGGTCTGTTCCATAAACGGAAGTGCCACCAAAGGCAGTACCATGATTGGCATAAGTGCTAGAGTCGGCCGTATTGCCATCGAACATAAAATGCGCCCGAAGACATTGACCATTCGTAGGCAAGAAAAATCCTACGGAGAGCAAAAGAATAATAGCTAAGCGAAGCATAAGAGACAAATATACATCTATGACGCAGAGCCTAAAAGAGGTCGCCTGAGAAAAAGGCCAAAAAAAACCCTGACGCTCTGTAGAGGTCAGGGTTCAATATTAGGGAGAGCGCTAAATTAAGCTTGCTCTGCTACAACTTCAAAGTTGAATTCTACGGTTACCTCACGGTGCAAACGAATAAATGCGGTATAAGGACCAGTAGCTTTAATCGTACCACCCTGAATTTGGATGAATTTACGATCAATTTCCTGACCATGCTTAGCAATTGCCGCTGCTAAATCAGCATTGTTCAAAGAACCAAACAATTTGTTGCCTTTACCCACTTTAGCTACCATTTTCAACTCAATACCGCGGATTAACTCAGCCGCTTTTTGAGCATCTTCAATAGCTTTCGCTTCTTTATGACGACGCTGTTTGATGTTCTCTGCTAATACCTTTCTTGCAGAAGGAGTCGCTAACTCAGCATAACCTTGTGGAATGAGGTAGTTACGTCCGTAACCGTTCTTAACGCTTACGACATCATCTTTGTAACCTAAATTTTCTACGTCTTGTTTTAGAATAACTTCCATAACTTCTGCTTATTTAAGGTTATCAGTTACGTAAGGTAAGATCGCCAAGTGACGGGCACGCTTAATAGCAGTAGCCACTTTACGCTGGTATTTCAAAGAAGTACCAGTGATACGGCGAGGTAAAATTTTACCTTGCTCATTTAAGAAACCTGCTAAGAAGTCAGGATCCTTATAATCTACATATTTAATCCCGAAGCGACGGAAACGACAATATTTCTGACGCTGTCCGGTGTCGATCTTTAGAGGTTGTAGGTAACGAATTTCGGATTGATTCGATCCAGTATCCAAATCTGCCATGATCTAAAATTTTAAGCGTTTTGTAATTTCTGACGACGCACCTTAGCATAATCTACATGGTGCTTGTCCATTGCTACATTCAAGAAGCGCATGATACGCTCATCGCGTTTCATTTCAACTTCTAGTGGAGTGATAAGCTCACCTGGAGCTTGAAATTCCATCAAATGGTAGAAACCACTACGCTTGCTCTGAATTGGATAAGCGAGTTTTTTAAGGCCCCAGTTTTCTTCGTGGAGGACCTTACCACCTTTAGCTTCAATGAAGCCTTTGAATTTTTCTACCGTTTCCCTTACCTGCTCTTCAGATAAGACGGGATGCATGATGAAAACGGATTCGTATTGATTCATCTGTTAAACAATTAAATATTAAACTATTGTCCCTTTATTAAAAAGGACGGCAAAAGTAAGGAATTTTATTAGAAACTAGAGTGTAGAATTTAGAATTTAGAAGGGGGGATATAAGATATGAGATTGCGAGACCTGGATGTGGGATACTGGATGTAGCAGAAGCCAATAGAAACAAAAGTCCCGAAATTACAATGGGATGCTCCCTTTGCCCTCTGCCCTGTGCTCTCTGCACTTCTGTGCTTCTGTGCTCCTGTGCTCCTGCGCTTCCCCGCGCTTCCCCGCGCTTCCCTGCCTCCCTGCCCTTTTCTTAACTCTACACTCTAAATTCTAAACTCTAAACCCTATTTTTGCTCCTATGGAGAATTACATCGTTTCGGCGCGTAAATACCGTCCCCAAGTTTTTGATGAAGTGGTGGGTCAGCAGCACGTCACAAACACCTTATTTAAGGCGATTGAAAACAATCACTTGGCGCAGGCATTACTTTTCACCGGACCGCGTGGCGTGGGTAAAACCACCTCGGCGCGTATCCTTGCCAAAATGATTAATTCTACCGAGAACGATGATTCCAATCAAGATTTCTCCTTTAATATTTTCGAGCTGGATGCAGCCTCGAATAACTCGGTAGACGATATTCGAAACCTTATCGATCAAGTGCGCTTCGCACCTCAAGTCGGACGGTATAAGGTGTATATCATTGATGAGGTGCACATGCTCTCGCAAGCGGCTTTTAACGCTTTCCTTAAAACGCTAGAAGAGCCACCCAAGCATGCGATCTTTATTCTTGCGACCACCGAAAAGCATAAAATCATCCCAACCATATTAAGTCGCTGTCAGATTTACGACTTTAAGCGTATTTCAGTAGATGACATTATGGGTCACCTTAAAAATGTGGCCACCAAGGAAGGGGTAACTGCCGATGATGCGGCATTACGCATTATCGCTCAAAAGGCGGATGGGGCCCTGCGGGATGCCTTGTCCATCTTCGATCGAATCGTAAGCTTTTCAGGGGAACATGTTTCCTATCAAGATGTCATTGAAAACCTGCGTATTCTAGATTACGAATACTATTTCCGTACGATTGATCTGGTATTGCAGAACGACCAAGCCGGCTTACTCAACCTTTTCAATGAAATTCTGGAGAATGGTTTCGACGGACACCTATATTTAAGTGGACTCGCCTCGCATTGCCGCGATTTATTGGTCTGTCAAGATCCCTCGACCCTAAAATTATTGGAAGTCGGCGAAGAAATTAAAGCCCGCTATCAAGAGCAAGCGCAAAGTGTAAATGTTGATTTCCTCTTGGCCAGCCTCAAAACTTTATCGGATGCGGATGTTCGTTATAAATCAAGTAACAACAGCCGACTCCTCGTCGAATTGAGCCTCATGGAAATGAGTGGCCACTGGATGGAAGCCAGCGGTCAAAAAAAAAAGCCTAGCCCAAAACCTTTAGCCACAGAGCCTAGCGCAACGCCTGTTAAAGAAAAAGCAGTTCAAAGAACTGTAGAGCAAGCAACAGCTACCCCGCAAGCTGAAAAGGCAATCCCCAAAACTCAGGAGCCTAAAGCGGCGGAAAAGAATACATCGGATACCAATTCCACGCCAGTAAGTTTAGCTCCTACCCCAGACCCCCAATCGGAAAAAGAAGCGCTTCATGGAGGAGCAGTTTCGTCGCCTAGTGCTGCGCCTGTCGCTCAAAATAAGGAGGAAGAAAGCTCGGTAAAGCCAATCGGACTGAAGCGTAAAAAAGCAGGATTTTCCATCAGTGATACCTTAAAAGGACAAGGCCAAAAAGAAGAGAAGCAAGAGGAAGGAGAAGAGGATTTAGATGCACCTGTGCTTGGGAAACCCCAAGAAAACTTTGCACTCGAGCAATTGCAAGCCGTTTGGAATCAGTTTGTAGATAAGGCTCGAGCCGATTCGCAACGCGTGGTAGTCGCCACCTTAAACGAAAAGGAGCTAGCCATTAAGGATAATTTTGAAGTGGAGGTTACTTTAGACAACAGCATTCAAGCGCAAGCTTTTAATGATGTAAAACGCGACCTACTCTATCACTGCCGCGAGCAATTGCAAAACTTTGCGCTTCATTTTAGTGTCAAAATCGTAAAGGGTAGTCAGAAACTCGACCCCTATTCGGCACAGGAAAAATACCAGTATCTCCTCGAGAAAAATCAGAACTTAGCCATCCTCAAAGAAAAGCTGAACCTTGATTTGGAATAATAAAAGCTAGGTTCATTCCAAATAGGAGGAATCACTTTGAGAGCCCTCTATTTTTCTTATTTTTGCCATCCTCCGTAACCAAACCACCTTCACCACCTCTCTTTTGGTTATTGATACCGCCTTAGGCATGAATTAGTACAATTTTAAAACGCGATTTGGAATGACAGCCAAACACAAAATTCTGTATACCCTCACTGACGAAGCCCCGGCTTTAGCAACCCGTTCCTTACTACCCCTTATCGAGCGCTTTTTACGCGAGGCGAATGTGGCAGTAGAAACTCGTGATATTTCAGTGGCGGCTCGAATTTTGGCGCTATTCCCCGAATCCTTAAAAGAAGATCAACGTATTGCGGATGATCTTGCCGAATTAGGAGAAATTGCAAAAACCCCAGAAGCTAATATTATTAAGCTTCCCAATGTTTCGGCTTCCCTTCCTCAATTAAAGGAGGCAATTGCCGAATTGCAATCGCAAGGATTTGCAGTTCCTAATTATCCCGACCAGCCTAGCTCGGCTGAAGAAGAAAAAATTCAAGCGACTTATGACCTAATCAAAGGGTCGGCGGTAAATCCTGTTTTACGGGAAGGTAATTCAGATCGTCGTGCGCCGAAAGCGGTTAAAAATTACGCTCGTAAGCACCCACACTCGATGGGCGCCTGGTCGGCCGATTCAAAATCGCATGTGGCTAGCATGTCGGAAGGAGATTTCTTTGGGAGCGAAAAGTCGGTGACGCTCGAGAAAGCCACCACCGTAAAAATCGTTCAAAAACTAGCGGATGGCAGCGAGAAAGTATTAAAGTCGGCTTTGAACTTGCAAGCGGGCGAAATTATCGACGCTTCCTTTATGAGCGCAAAAGCCTTGCAGCGCTTTATTAAGGCAGAAATAGCAGATGCCAAGGAAAAAGGAGTTCTATTTTCGGTGCATCTAAAAGCTACCATGATGAAGGTTTCAGACCCGGTGATCTTTGGTCACTTTGTAGAAGCCTTTTTCAAACCGGTATTTGAAAAGCATGCGGAAACCTTTGCAGAATTAGGGATTAAACCCAGCAGCGGGATGACCCCCATTCAAACGAAGATTGATCAATTACCCGAAGCTAAGCGCGAGGAAATCTTAGCGGATATCGAGGCCTGTTACAGTAATGGACCCGACTTAGCAATGGTGAATTCCGCAAAAGGAATCACCAATTTGCATATGCCTAATGATGTGATTATCGACGCTTCAATGCCTGCGATGATCCGTACATCCGGTCGCATGTGGAATAAAAACGACGAAACCCAAGACACCAAAGCTTGTATTCCAGATCGCAGTTATGCAGGCTTATATGAAGAAACCATCAAGTTCTGCAAAGAAAATGGCGCCTTCGACCCAAAGACCATGGGCAGCGTAAGCAATGTGGGTTTAATGGCGCAGAAAGCGGAGGAATATGGCTCCCACGATAAAACCTTTATCCCAAGCGAAGACGGCACCATTGCGGTAATCGACCAAGATGGAAATACTTTACTCTCCCATGAGGTAGAGGCAGGTGATATCTGGCGGATGTGCCAGGTAAAAGATGCGGCCATTCGCGATTGGGTGAAATTAGCGGTGAGTCGAGCGCAAGCTACGGGAGTGCCAGCGGTTTTCTGGCTGGATGAGCAAAGGGCCCACGACCGCGAGATTATCCAAAAAGTACAAACCTATTTGAAGGATCACGACACCGAGGGTTTGGAATTACCCATTATGTCGGTAGCAGATGCAACACGTTACTCTTGCCAGCGTGCTAAAAATGGTTTAGATACCATTTCGGTTTCAGGCAATGTTTTACGAGATTATTTAACCGACCTCTTCCCTATTCTCGAAGTAGGCACCAGTGCTAAAATGCTCAGTATCGTACCCCTCATGAATGGGGGCGGTTTATTTGAAACAGGTGCAGGTGGTTCGGCTCCCAAGCACGTTCAACAATTTGTGGAGGAAGGACACTTGCGCTGGGATTCATTAGGCGAATTCTTAGCCCTTGCGGCCTCTTTGGAACATTTGGCGAAGGTCGACTCCAATCCGAGGGCTCAAATACTAGCCGATTGCCTTGAGCAGGCCAGCAGCGAATATTTACTCAATAATAAAGGCCCTTCGCGTAAGGCGGGGGAAATAGACAACCGCGGTAGTCATTTCTATTTATCTCTGTACTGGGCAGAAGCTCTTGCTGCGCAAAATGAAGATGAAGGATTAAAAAACACCTTTAGCTTTATAGCCGAGGAATTGCGTTCCAATGAAGAGCAAATTATGAAGGAGCTTAATGCGGCTCAAGGAAATGCAGTGGAAATTGGGGGCTATTACCATCCTAAGGAAGACTTGGTGCGCGCCGCGATGCGTCCATCGCAAAGTTTAAATAAAATCATGGCCTAATGAAAAAGCAGGCTTGGTTCATCAGCACCCTGGTCCTGCTCCTTCTTAGCAGCTTCGCTCCCATTCCAAGCTATACCAAAGCGGAATTATTGGGCGATGTGGATCCTAGTGATTCCTGGGCCTTCGACCGCATTCGCTCCAAGTACACCACGAAAGAGCGTGCTTACCTGAGGGATGAGGTTTACGACGCTTTTAAAGACATGTGGAAAGCGGCCCGCAAAGACGGAATCGATTTAGTCATAATCTCAGCAACCCGAAACCGGGCTTATCAAAAAGGAATTTGGAATCGTAAATGGCTCACCTTCGGGGGTGATGAGAGCGACCGAGCGCAACGCATTCTCCAATACAGTTCGATGCCCGGCACCAGTCGCCATCATTGGGGAACCGATTTCGATCTCAACGACCTCAACAATTCCTACTTCGAAAATGGCGAAGGCTTAAAGGTTTACCAATGGCTGCAAGCCCATGCTTCCGAATATGGCTTTTACCAACCCTACACCGCCTTCAATTCGTACCGAGATGCGGGTTACCGCGAAGAAAAATGGCATTGGTCTTATTTTCCGCTGGCTTCAAAATTTCAACGAGCCTATCAACAAGTGGTCCAATACAAAGACCTGAAGGGCTTTATGGGAGACGAATATGCGGAGAAATTGGAGGTCATTAACAACTATGTCATGGGCGTCGAATCCTGGCCCTCTGCGGCTGGCTTCAACTAGTTTGCCAAGCTTCTTTTTTTCCTAACTTGCCGCCACTCTGTAAAAAATTAGCTCTTGAAAAAGAATTCCCTGCTTTGGACCGTCGCTGCCATCCTTGCCCTACTTCTCGGCTGGTGGGCCTTTAGTGACGAAGAAGAAATTAATCGCGATATAACCGTTAGTGCTTTTAAAGGCAATTTTGAAGATGCCGTAAATAGCTCTGGTGAAATGATGGCTAAGAATTCCGAAGACATCATGGGACCTAGCAATATGCGACGCTATGGTTTGTACAACATTAAAATATCGGACCTCGTTGCTGAGGGAACCTACGTTCAGAAAGGACAATTTGTGGCGGAGTTGGATAAAACCGAGCTCAGTAGCAAAATCAATGAACTGCTAAATGAGCTGGACAAAGCGAAGAGTCAGTATACCCAAACCCAGCTCGACACGACCCTTGAATTACGTCAACAACGCAGTGAAATAGAGGCTTTAGCCTTCGACATCCGTCAAAAAAAGGTAGAGATTGAACAAAGTATTTACGAGCCACCGGCGACCATTCAGCGACTCAAATTGGATCTCGAAAAGCTAGAGCAAAGCCTTAATCAAAAACGTTCCAATTACGTCATTAAGCGTAAACAAAGTGCGGCTAAAATGGTGGAAGCCTCCGCTAACTTAGCGCAAACTCAAAATAAATTCGACGCTTTACAAGAGTTAGAAAAAGAGTTCCGCATCACCGCTCCAAAGCAGGGTATGGTGATCTATAAAAGAGAGTGGGGTGGCCGTAAGCGAAAAACGGGTTCCACCATTTCACCCTGGGATCCAGGGGTGGCCACCTTACCGGATTTAAGTGAGATGGAATCACGCACCTATATCAATGAGGTGGATATTCGAAAAGTAGAGGTGGGTCAAAAGGTAGAAATTGGCTTAGATGCCTTCCCCGAAGCTAAACTCAATGGGATCGTAAAAGAAGTGGCAAATATGGGGGAAGACCGCGAAAACTCTGACTCTAAAGTCTTCGAAGTGATCATCGCAGTGAGTGAAAGTGATTCTACCTATCGACCAGGTATGACTACCTCGAACCGCATTATCACCGCAACCCTAGATTCGGTTATTCAAGTTCCTCTCGAAGCGATATTCAGTGAGGAGGGTCAAACTTTTGTCTACAAAAACAGCGGGGTGTCCATTATCAAGCAAGAGGTGAAAATTACCACGAGTAATGATGAGTTTGCGGTTATAGAAGCGGGTATCCTCGAAAATGAGGAAGTCTATCTGACAGAACCCGCATCGGCAAAAGACGCTGAAATCCAAGGACTCTAATTCATGGATCGCCTGCTCAGCAATCTGAATATTGCGCTGGATGCCATTTTGGCGAATACCATGCGCTCCATACTCACCGCCCTCGGAATCATCTTTGGGGTAGCGGCGGTAATTACCATGCTGGCGATTGGTCGTGGCGCCCAAGTCGAAATCCTGCGCCAAATCGAACTGGTGGGGGTAAACAATATTGAAGTAAAACCAGTGATTGAGCAAAAGGATGAAGCGGTTTCGGAAGAAATCAATCCTTTGGCGGAGAAAAAACGCTTTAGTAAAGGATTGGATTTAGAAGATGTTCGGGGCTTGGAACAAATTCTACCTACGCTGCAAGCGATAAGTCCGGAAGTGGTATACGATACCTACGTGATCTCAGGGGGGCGCCGTCGTTCTGCCAAATTAGTAGGGGTAGAAAATGCCTTCTTTAATTTGGCGAACATTCACTTGCGCCGCGGACAATTTTTCTCCAGCCAACATCTCGAAAATAAAGAAGCCGTTTGCATTATAGGCTCGGGAATGGCCAAAAAGCTCTTCCCTGGCGAAAATGTGATTGGGAAACAAATTAAATTAGGCCGACAGTGGCTTACCATTATCGGGGTCACCACCGGCGTTTCCATCTCCCAAAAGGCCCAAGAAAATTTAGGTATCCGTGATTACAACATGGATATCTACACACCGATTACAACGCTCCTCACGCGCTACCGCAATCGTGCTAAACTTCGAGAAGAACAAAACTTTGATGAGGAGGAAGAAGGACAGAAAGTAGAAAATTACCATCAAATCGACCGTCTTTTAATTCAGGTGAAGGAAAGTGATTTTCTGGCCTCTACTGCCGAAGTGGTGTCGCGCTATCTCGAGCGTAACCACAACCAAGTGGTCGATTTTGAGATTATCATCCCCCAGCAATTGCTGGAGCAGCAACAGCGCACGAAAGACATTTTCAATTTAGTATTGTCCGCCATAGCCGGAATATCGCTCTTGGTAGGGGGTATTGGTATTATGAATATCATGCTGGCCTCGGTCTTGGAACGCACCAAAGAGATTGGTACGCGCTTAGCCATTGGCGCTAAAAAGCAGGATATCATCCAACAATTCCTTTTTGAGGCCTTATTGATTAGCCTTAGTGGTGGCCTCATTGGCATTGCTTTAGGCGTTATCGCTTCCTACCTCATCAGTGAATTTGCGGAGATTGAAACTATTATTAGTCCACTTTCCATCATCATATCCTTTGGAGTGGCTTCGGCAACCGGATTGGTTTTTGGCCTCTCACCGGCCCGCAAAGCCGCCGATAAAAACCCCGTAGAATCGCTGCGCTATGAATAGAATGCTGCTTGTTTTCGGTCTGCTCCTCAGCTTCCCAAGCTTAGCTCAAGAAGAATACTTGGATTTGAAAGGAGCGATTAGCCGTGCGCAAAAACAATCTCCCTCCTACTACCGAGCCATTAACTTGGCTGAGAACCGTTATTGGAATTACAAACAATTTAGAGCGAGTCTCCTACCACAGCTCAATTTGAGTGGAACCCTGCCTAATTTCAGCTCCGCTATCGACCGGGTAACTTTGCCGGATGGAACGTTCTCCTTCCCCGAAAGGGAACAACTTTTTATGAGTGGCAACCTGTCGGTAGATCAAAATATCATTCTAACCGGTGGGCGTTTATCTTTGATTTCCAGCTTGCAACGTACGGATGTCTACAGACCCGATCGTCGGGTTAATTTCTTCAGCACCCCGGTTTCGGTATCCTATTTCCAACCCATGTTCCTCTACAATCGATTGAAATGGGAGAATAAGATCCAGCCCCTCGCCTACGAAGCTTCGCGACGCTCCTATTCGGAAGACCTTGAGGATATCGCAAATGAAACCACTCGCCTTTATTTCGAGGCTTTAAATGCGAAGGTCACCAAGCGTATTGCCGAGCAAAACGTAAAGAATAACGATACGATTTATAAGATTTCCGTGGGGCGTTATAACTTAGGGAAGATCGCGGAAAACGAATTATTGCAAATCGAACTCAACTTGCTCAATGCAGAAAATGCGCTGACCAACGCGCGCCTCAATTACGAAGTGGCGAGTCAGAATTTAAAGCGATACCTGGAAATCCCCGTAAATGCAGAGCTCGATTTAAGCATCCCCAGTGGAGTGCCCCAAATGGAAGCGAATCTAGAAAAAGCTTTAAGCGAAGCCCGTAAAAATCGGGCCGCCGTCTTACAGTTCCGTCAACGCCGGCTAGAAGCAGAGCAGTCCGTGGCTGAGGCCAGAGGCAATACCAATTACAATTTCAACTTGAGTGCTAATTTCGGTATCAATCGCCAGGCTTCGGAATTCAACACGGCTTATGCCACTCCCTATGCCCAGCAACAGAATATTTCCGTAGGTATTAATATCCCCATCATCGATTGGGGTCAGGCCCGATCGCAAATTCGCCGCGCCGAGGCCAACCGTGATCTTCAGGAAGTAAACATCCGCCAAGACGAAATCAATTTTGAGCAGGAGATTTTCTTGCAAGTCATGCAATTTAACGCCCAATACCAGCGCTTGGAAATTGCTGCCAAAGCCGACACCGTGGCCCAAAAACGCTATGAAGTTGCTCGCCAACGCTACCTCACAGGTAAAATCTCCATTACCGATATCAATATTGCCCAAAGCGAGAAAGACCGTGCCAAGCAGAGCTATATTCAAGAACTCCGCAATTTCTGGCAAGCTTACTATACGCTGCGTCGCCTAACGCTTTATGATTTTGACAAGAATCGGGTGATTGAGTATGAAGTAGAATTTTAAGAGGCAGGGTTTTCCGCCTGGAGCGGAAGCTGGGTTTTAGGCAGGAGCCTAAGCTGGGTTTCGGCTAAAGCCGAGCAGGGTTTTGGCTGGAGCCGAAGTTTGGAATCAGCAAATTAGTACATCTTCCCTGCTTCCCTGCTTCCCTGCTTCCCTGCTTCCCTGCTTCCCTGCTTCCCTGCCTCCCTGCTACTAACGCAGCGCGAGCTTCAGCTCCTCGACACTCAATTTATTCTTGAATTGATTGTCTACGACCATACTAATTTCACCGGTTTCTTCGGAGACGATAATAGCGGTAGCATTGGCTTTTTCGGAAATACCCATGGCGGCGCGATGACGTAAACCAAAGCGCGAGGGTAAAGAGGTTTTCTCGGTTAAGGGAAGAATACAACCCGCGGCCACGATGGTCTTTCCACTAATAATCACCGCTCCATCGTGCAAGGGTGAGTTCTTATTGAAAATACTCTCCAAAAGACCCGCGCTGATCGTCGCACCAATGCTTGTTCCCGTACTGGAATAGAAGCCTAATTTCGAATCGCCTTCAATCACAATTAAAGCTCCTGTTTTTTCGCGGGCCATGGTTTCACAAGCTTTCACCAATTCGGAATAATCAATACCATGGCCTTCCTCTTCCTCCCTTAAAAATTTCAACTGACGAAAGAAGATGCGCCGGCGCGTAAAATTAGTGGAGCCAATAACTAATAAGAAACGGCGGATTTCCTGCTGGAATACGATTACCAGGGCAATGACCCCCACCCCAATAAACTGACCTAAGATTTCCGACAAAAGCTCCATTTGCAAGACCTCCACCAACTTCCAAATGAGGTAGATCGCCGCAACGCCAATCAACACATTAATGGCTACCGTATCCTTGATCAATCGATACAACTGATACAATAAGAAGGCCACCAATAAGATATCAAGCAGGTCTAAAAAGCTAAAGTCGAGAAAAGACATCTAGGCAAATTTTTGGCTGAAGTTAAGGATTTTGCGCACTTCGACCGCTTCCTTCACATCGTGCACCCGTAAAATATCGGCCCCTTGCTCCAAAGCAAGGGTATTCAATACCGTGGTACCGTTTAAAGCATCTGCGGGCTTGCTACCTAAGACCTTATTGATCATAGACTTCCGACTAATGCCAATTAAAAGAGGTTCCTCAAAAATTTGCTTGAAATAAGAAATCCGATTAAAAAGCTGGTAATTATGTTCCAAGCTTTTACCAAAGCCAAAGCCTGGATCTAGGATAACATCTTTGGCGCCCAAGGCGCGTAGTTTTTCCAATTGCTGACTAAAGAATAAAGCGACCTCCTTTACCACATTTTCATAGCTCGGGTTTTTCTGCATGTTCTCGGGCAGGCCTTGCATGTGCATCATTACGTAGGGAGCAGCACTTTCGCCAATAAAAGATAACATCTTGGGGTCGATCATTCCTCCAGAAATATCATTAATCAGATGCACTCCTTGTTGAAAAGCTTTTTCAGCTGTACTGGAGTTATACGTGTCGAGTGAAAATTTAGCTTCAGGAAGTTCTTTTTTTAAAGCGCTTAAAACAGGTTCTACGATTTTCCACTCCTTTTCTGCTTCGATTAAAGCCGAACCGGGCTTGGAGCTCGCCGGACCAATATCGATGATATCAGCACCCTCGGCCCACATTCTTCGAGCCTGCGCCACGGCAGCCTCCGTTTCTGTATAAGCCCCGCCATCAAAGAAAGAATCGCTGTTTATATTGAGAATCCCCATGATCAGCGGCTCCTCTAGGGAGCGAAGTTCTCCCCCTAAATTGATGCTCTTTTTCTTGTAAAATGCCTTATCTTTCGCCACCTTAGAAAGCTTTTTCAGCGAATTTAACCAATGGCGAATACTTCTCAGCAATACGACGCGGTAATTGAGCTTTGCCGCAGCTTATACCTCAAAAAGTTTCATGACTACGGAGCAGCTTGGCGCATCTTAAGATTGCCATCGCTAACCGATCAAATTTTCATCAAGGCCAACCGTTTACGGAGCATCCAAGACAAAGGCGTGCAATTGGTCGAAGACGCCATGGACGGCGAATTTATTGGCATTCTCAATTATTCCTTGATGGCACTGGTGCAGTGCGAAAAAGGGGTCGCGGATCAGGCGGACCTCGATGAAGCAGAAGCCTTAGCGGTTTTTAACCAACAGGCCAAAGCGGCAAAGGATTTGATGGAACGTAAAAACCATGACTATGGCGAAGCTTGGCGCGATATGCGAATTTCCTCGCTCACCGATCTCATTTTGCAAAAGATCTTGCGGATCAAGCAAATAGAGGATAATGCCGGGAAAACGCTAGCGAGTGAAGGAATTGAAGCCAATTATTACGACATGGTAAATTATGCTGCTTTCGCTTTAATAAAGATGAACGAAGAAAAAACGGGACAATGAAATTGATAACGCAACTTAGTCGAATCCTCGTAGGAGGACTCTTTATTTTCTCTGGACTCATAAAGCTGAACGACCCCATGGGCTTCTCCTTTAAGCTCCATGACTACTTCGCGCCCGATGTTTTAAACCTCCCCGTCTTAATTGACTATACCCTTCCTCTGGCACTCTTTGTGGTTATCTTGGAAGTGATTCTCGGACTCACCCTATTGCTAGGGAAATGGCGCGATCTCACCGCCTGGTTGTTGCTCTTAATGATTGTCTTTTTCACCTTTCTTACCTTCTACTCGGCCTACTTCAACAAAGTAACCGATTGTGGATGTTTTGGTGATGCAATTCCTCTTACTCCTTGGGAATCATTTGGCAAGGATGTGGTGCTCACCGTGCTCATCGTTCTAATTTTTATCAATCGCCAATACATTAAACCGGTATTAGGAGCGGGAGCTCAGAACGGGATTTTAGCGGCCTCATTAGCGGGATGTATCTTCCTCGCTTATCATGTTTTAGAACATCTTCCCCTCAAAGATTTCCGCGCTTATGCAGAAGGCAAGTCGATCGTGGAAGGCATGAAATCGGCCGAAGAATTGGGCTTAGAGCCGCCAAAATACGCGACCATTTACACCCTCGAAAATAGCCAAACCGGCGAGCGCCAGCAGGTTGATAGC
>CBFHRN010000048.1:0-15074 GCA_965658275.1 Croceimicrobium sp. | reverse complement strand
CTAAACTTGTTTTGGCCGGCGGACAATCGGGGGTACCAGGACATGAGCATTACGATGATCAAATTGACACCTGGCGTAAGGTAGAATACTATCCCATAGAATGGGTAAATACTAATGCTGGGATGGAATGGTCTTACAGCTATACATTTAAGTAATGAAAAAGGTAGTACGATTTAGCTTTTTACACCTTAGCTTCTTTATTGGAGCTTTGATCTTGGATAACTTTTGGATTTTCCTGGCCCTTCCTTTTTTAGCAGGTCTGGTACCCAAACTAAAGGTGAACTTCTTCTACTATTTACTGCTAAGCCTATTGGCCTTTGTAGTAGCTTTATTTATGCAACCCATCCCCAGTGAATTAAGTACTAAGGTGAATGACATTTTGGGATGGAACTCGGTTTCCCTTTGGCTAGTAATAATGCTGGTAAGCATGATTAGTATGAGTCTGCTTGCTAAAACCGCTAACATTTTGCTCTTAAACCTGACGGCAATTAGTCCGAAGCCTAAAAAAGAGGAAGAGGACGACGACGGTTTTTATTAATCAGAGTAGTTAAAGGAGAACCCCAAACCTACATAGTAACGAGGTTTCCAATCTTGTTGATTGGTGCTAATCCCAACGGATATAGGCCCAAAAAAGGTTTTAAGCACCCCTTCTAGCCCTATACCTAGAAGAAAATCCAGCTGTTCATCACGACCCTCTACCAACAAGCGCTGCCAATCCTGCCATGCATTGTAAGGATGAGTATATAAAGCGTTGAGCCCCATACGTAGGAATATATTTTTCCCCGAAAGGTATTGCAATTGCAATCCGGCTAAGGCAAAATTCGCTTCACTTCTCTCAGCTACTTGCAGCCCCAATACTCGAATATCCCTTATTTGCACCCTTTGCATACCTCCAAGACGGAAGCCTTGTACAATGGAATTTTGCAATCCTTCGCCAAAACTCAGCCCCAATCCCCCGTAAGGAACTAATTGCCAGTTCTTATTCAAATAGGAATAGCGTCGGTAAGACCATAAAATGTCAAAATAAGGCTCTGGACTGAGTTCCTTAATGACTCCATTAAGCAATTCGTCACTGAAATAAATACCGGGTAAGGTGGGGAATTGAATGGAGTCGACCCCGGTTTCTAGGGCAATCCCATTGTTATTATCGAAGTAAAAATTAGTGATGATAATGGATTCGGCACCCTGAGTTGGGAAATTACGATCATTTAAATCGTTGGCCGTGTGGAAAAATCGCAATCCTGAAGTATTCTGATTGGAATAACGCAAACCCTCAGGCGTTTCATTGCCTATGCGGAGGATACTTCGAACACGTTCATGGAAAATCCCAAAGGCGTAAGACTCTTTAAGCGACTGGGTGGTTAAAATATTTAATTGAATTCTATTGTTAAAAGACAGATTGATGTCTTGGAGGTTACCTTCTTCATAAACCGGAATTTGCAGGGCCTCGTAATCGTAGCGAAGGTTTAAGGCAAAGCGCTTATTGCTGCTTAGGTATTTGTAGTAATCGAAACGGAAACGCGGGTTTCTCGAAATTTCTAAAGTGAAGATACTGCGCGACTCGGAGCCTATTAGGTCGCGGCTGGTGTAGTTTAAAACCAAGCCTGCCGAGAAGATATTATCTGCATGTAAAGATCCGAAGAGGTAGTTCTTTTCCTTTTCCAAAACTTGAATACGCAAAACTTGCTGCCCTTCCGATGTTCGGTAAAAGCCATAGTCTACATTTTTAAAACCATTAACTCCGAAAACCCGTCGTAGGCCTTGTTCCAAATCGACCCGGTGCACCGCTTGCCCCACTTTAACCCCTAACTTCTTGCGGATCAAAGCATCGGAAAAAAGACTATTTCCTTCAATTTGGATGCTGTCAACATCCATTAAAAAATCTTGTCCTTTTTGACTAAAAGGACTGCGTTGATTCGGGAATTTTTGGGAAAGTTCATTGAGGGCCTCCTGAAAGGAAATTCCTGCGCTATCGCCAATGCTTAATATTTCGAGCGCTTTACCAAAGCTGGCCGAACTGTAGTCTTCCAAATTGGGTTGAATGTAGATGTCACAAGCCGCAATTTGCTTAGGTAATTTTTTGGTGGATTCCAGCATGGATAAGTGCATGAGGATATCGGTCATGGTGCCTTTTGCCTCCGAACCAAGGCGGGTTCCTACATTCACGCCAATGATGTAGTCCATCCCCCTTTCCTCCGCTAATTCCACGGGGAAATTATTGAGGACTCCACCGTCCACTAAAATGGTGTCACCCTTATTTACAGCGGTAAAAGCAGAAGGTATCGCCATACTCGCACGAAGCGCCAGAGCCAACGAACCGTCTTTAAAAACACGAGCCGCTCCCCCATTCACATCGGTAGCTACGCAGCGAAAAGGAATGGGAAAATCATCGAAATCGGAATACTGTAAGGCCGGCCATAGGTAGTTATGCATAAGCTCGCTCAGCATTTGCCCGCGTATGAGTCCGGTGCCAATTTTGGGTCTAAAGCCTTCCATAGGAAATTCGAGGAGATAGCGATCGTAATATTCTTTCTCCTCAAATGCGATATAGTCCAATGGCATTTTATTGGAAAGGACCAGATCCCAATCTACCCCACGCATAATGCTGTCGATCTCATCGGCCGAATAACCAATAGCATAGAGACCGCCTACAATGGAACCCATACTGGTTCCCGCAATAAAATCGGGGCGAAGACCGGCCTTCTCCATGGCTTTTAAAACCCCAATATGAGCCATACCTTTCGCCCCCCCTCCGCTAAGTACTAAACCTAGTTTGGGTTGATCCTGTCCCTTTAGCCAAAATGAAAGGCAAAGCAGTAGGCCTACAAAAATCCGTGTGCGCATAGAATACCGAAGTTAAGGATTAGTCTAATACAATTCCCAGAAAATTCCATTTAGAGCGTCAATGCCTATTTTAGCGGTCTAAATATTTTACATGAAACGGGCATTTTTTCTAGTACTAATTCTAAGTACAAGTATAATTTCTGCGCAAGAGAGTCCTTTTAATGCGCAAGCGGTATTTCCAGCGAAGCATGCCTTTAATACTGGCGACACTTTGCGCATAATGACCTACAATGTAGAGCACCTTATAGATGCTTTCGACGATCCTTATGTGAATAATAAGCGTGAGAACAGCGCCGTGGTAAAGCCCGAGAAATTGAAGCTCCTCGCTGAAATCTTAGCTTTGGCTGCCGCTGATGTGGTGGTTTTCCAAGAAGCGGAAAGCGCCAATGCTGTGGAAGCTTTACGCGATAGCTTTTTTGCCGACTTGGGCTACAGCTATATTTCGGATGCCCGCAGCCGTGATTGGTACCAGAACGTGGTAATTATGGGCAAGCTACCCTTAGGCAAGATTACGGCCTATGGCAATGTGCACACTCCTGTGAGCTTTGAGAAAGAAGGTGAAAAGCAGTACCAGACTCAGAATTACATCAATACTCGGATGTGGACTTGCGAGTTAATCGTAAATGAGCACTACGGCCTTTATCTGAGTGGCGCCCACTTTAAAGCTGGAGGTGGCGATCGCAATCGCTCTATGCGTTTGGGTCAAATCAATTATTTGAAAGCCGAACTAGCTCGCATTTTAAAAGCTGAAGAAAAAGCAGATCTACTAATTTTGGGGGACCTCAACTCTTACCGTGATGGCCCGGAAATAGAACGCTTATTGAGTCCGGAGCCCGCCAATCTAAGTTTTTACGATCCGTTAGCGCCCGAAATCAATACCCATCCTTCCGATAATCCGAAGCATCGATTGGACTACATTCTTTACAATGCCAATTTAAAAGATCAGGTATGGGAAGGGAATGCCCAGGTGTTAGCTCCATTTGAAGCTGAAGATATGCGGCTAGTCAGTGATCACTTGCCCGTAATTATGGACCTTTTAGTGAAATAATAAATCGGGTATCGAGCCGTACTCCCCTCTCTAGACATAAAGGTAGATGCCCAAAAAGTGGCAGATACTGCCGGATAAGACTAAGAGGTGCCAGATACTATGGGCGTACTTCATCTTGCGTAAGCTAAAAAAAACCGTACCTAAAGTATAAGCTGCACCTCCTGCAAAAATCCAAACGAGTAATCCGGTCGGAGCATGTTCGAATAAGGGCTTAATGGCCACTATTAACAGCCAACCCATCATTAAGTAAATAGCCAGTGAAAGCTTCTTAAAGTGGTTGAGGAAAAATATTTTGTAGATCAATCCTGCCAAGGCTAGGCTCCAAACTGAAGTCAGGATAATTACGCTCCACCAACCCGGCAAGACAAAAAGCGCAATGGGCGTGTAGGTACCTGCGATAAAAAGGTAAATAGCGGTATGATCCAAAAGGTGAAAGTAATGCCGTAGGCCTGGCCTTACCTTGTAGCTTGCATGGTAAACGGTAGAGGTGGTATAGGTCCACAGCATGCTTATTCCATAAACTAAAGCGGCTATCCAATAACTAACACTGCCTCTATCTATTGCATTTAGTATTAGTAACACCAAGCCTGCTGCGGCGAGAGGAATACCAATACCATGGGTGATGCTGTTCCAAATCTCTTCTTTAGGACTGCTTACGGGTGGTTGAGCTCGTTTTTTCTCTTGCATAATTCTTAAATGCCTATCGCTGCTAATTATTGCCTTATTGTGCACTTATTTTTAAGGCCTTGATATGATGTTCGGTATGGTAATGCATAAAGTACAAAACTTCCCGCATAAGCAACTTTCCCATTAAGGGATGAGGCAGTAAAGTAGTATCGAGCTTAGACTCTTTAACACGTTCTACAAACTTTAAAAACTTTTGCACTTGCTTATCGTAAGCGCGGATGATTTGGACGCGATCCAAAGCTTGGGCTTCGCCGGCTGCAAATTCCTTGGGTGCGGCAGCCGCTCTTTGCGCCAGTCGCTCTTGATAACGATTTACTAGAGCCTCGTAAGTGCGGGCCGGGCGATTGGGTTTCCCAAACATTCGACGAAGCAAGAAGGTAGGTTTACTGAGGGCCGAATTGGCCACCTGCATCGACTTCAGCAAATGATCCATATTTTGAAGCGCCGACCATTTACCCTCCTTCTGTTGATGAATCGCTTCATCACTTAGGGCCGACAAGTAAGCCATAAGCTCCTGATGCTGTTCGTTCAATTTTTGGTAGATCTCTCTTTTGTCCATCGCTATTTTTTGGGAATCCCAAGATAGGCTTAATCCCGCTCATTCCGACCCTAAATAGAGACTTGAATTGTTGAAAATAATTCTAGCTATACTAGAATTCTCAGTTAGTTATTATCTACTTTTGTTGTCATTCTAAAATTAATAGCAAATGTGGAAAGGGGATCCAAAAACCATTTTACATATGGACCTCGACAGCTTTTTCGTGTCGGTAGAGCGGCTGCATAACAGCGCTCTAGAAGGAAGGCCCGTATTAGTAGGTGGAACTAGTGGTCGCGGGGTAGTGGCATCGTGCAGCTATGAGGCACGCCGTTTTGGTGTGCATTCGGGTATGCCTATGCGTACCGCCATGCAACTTTGCCCAGAAGCCATCGTAATTAAAGGCGATAGTAGCCGCTACAGCTACTATTCCAACATCATTACCGATATCATTAAAGAGGAAGTTCCGCTTTTTGAGAAAACCAGTATTGATGAGTTTTACGCTGATCTCAGCGGTATGGATCGTTTTTTTGGTTGTTACAAGCTGGCTTCCGAAATGCGAGACACCATTATTCGTGAAACGGGCTTACCTATTTCCTTTGGCCTATCGACCAACAAAACGGTAGCCAAAGTAGCCACAAGTGAGGCCAAGCCCAATAATCGACTGGAAGTACCTAAGGGTACTGAAAAACCTTTTCTAGCGCCCCTTTCGGTGAAGAAAATTCCGATGGTAGGGCAAAAAACCTCGCTCCTTCTTAACCGCATGGGTATAAAACACATTTACACCTTACAGGCCATGCCCCTAGAAGTTATGGAGAAAGCTATGGGTAAATCAGGAACGAGCATCTGGCACAAGGCCAATGGTATCGACCCTAGTCCGGTTATAGCATATCAAGAACGAAAGTCTATTTCCTTGGAGCGCACCTTTCAAAAAGACACCATCGATGTCCGTAAACTCGATACCCTCATTGTGGCAATGGCCGAAAGTTTAGCTTTTCAGCTCAGACAGGGCAATAAACTTACGGCTTGCGTTACGGTAAAAATCCGCTACTCCGACTTTAACACCTACACCTTGCAAAAACGAATTCCTTATACCAGCAATGATGACAAGCTATTGGCTATCAGTAAAGAGCTCTTTGAAAAGCTCTATGAACGTCGACTTTTAGTGCGGCTTATTGGCTTGCGTTTCAGTCATCTTGTTGGCGGCGGTCATCAAATTAATCTTTTCGAAGACAGTGCCGAAAAAATAAGGCTTTACCAGGCAATGGATCAAATGCGAAAACGCTTTGGCAGCAATGCCGTAAAGAGAGCGAAAACCCTCGAATCAAAAGGCTTAGGAAGAGCGAATCCCTTCAATGGAATGGCTCCCGTTATTATGGCACATCGTAGTCAGTAAGCATGCTAAACCACCAGAGTTATTACAGCTTTAACTACGGGGTTCTCTCCCCTAAACAATGGGTAGAATGGGCGCAAGAGCAAGGCGAAGAATGTCTGGCACTTTGTGATATCAATACCTCTGCGGCTTGCATTGAGTTTATTCGTTTGGCGAAGGATGCCGGTATCCGGCCGGTAGTAGGTATCGATTTTCAACAAGATCATCAGAGGCTTTACCTCGCCCTTGCTCGTAACTCATCGGCTTTCGCCGAGATGAACGGCTACCTCTCTCGCCGGCAGATGCAAGGCGAGCAACTGGAGTTGGAAGCACCACTCGAAGAGAGCTACATCATTTATCCCTTCGACCGCGTTCCCAAAAGACAATTGCGGGAACACGAATACATTGGCCTAGAACCTCAAGAACTCAGTAAGCTGCGCTTTTCCGCCTTAAAAGACCGGCAGGATAAAATGGTGATTTTGCATCCCAACAGCTTTCGTGATAAGCGCGATTACAATACCCACCGTCTGTTGCGGGCTATTGGTGAAAATAGTCTGCTGAGCAAGCTTAAACCCCAAGCGCAGGCCCCGGCCCAATGGGGTTTATGGAACAGTCGGCAACTTAAAGAGCACTTTGCCGAGTACCCAAGGATTATCGCCAATACCGAGCGACTATTAGCCGATTGCGAGCTGGATTTTGAGTTTAAAAATTATGCCCGGAGTCAGAACCGGCAGTTTTATACCGATAGCTTAACGGGCGATCGAGAAATTATTCGATCGCTTTGCTACAACGGCTTAGAATACCGCTACCCCAAAGCCGGCCCCGAAGTTCATCAAAGACTGGAAAAAGAACTTGATATCATTGAAAAGCGAGGTTATTACAGTTACTTCCTTATTAACTGGGATATTGTAAACTATGCCCGGAGGCGTAATTATTACTATGTGGGTCGAGGTAGCGGCGCCAACAGCTTGGTGGCTTATTTACTGCGCATCACAGACGTCGATCCCATTGAACTCGACCTGTATTTTGAGCGCTTTATTAACCTATCGCGGCGACAGCCGCCCGACTTTGACGTCGATTTTTCTTGGCGGGATCGAGCCGATGTAACCCGCTATATATTTGAACGCTTTCCTACTGCAAGCTTACTGGGCTCCTACACCACCTTCAAATACCGGGCGGTGGTACGGGAGCTCGGGAAAGTACTGGGTTTACCAGCGCGCGATATCGACGAATTGAGTCGGGCTCGCAAACGAGGTGGATCAAATTGGGACGATATGCAAAAGCTGGTTTTACGCTATGGGAAACTTATTGAAGACTTCCCGCATCATCTTACCATCCACGCCAGTGGCATTCTAATTCCCGAGAAAAACATCCATCACTTTGGCAGTACTTTCCTTCCTCCAAAGGGTTTTCCTACTACTCATTTCGACATGTACAGCGCCGAGGATATCGGCCTGTACAAATTTGACATTCTAGGACAAAGGGGCTTGGCTAAAATCAAAGATGCCGTACAATTAGTGCGAGAGAAGTACCCCGAAGCTCAAGATTTGGATATCCATCAGGTAAAACCTTTTTATCAAGATGAAAAGATTAAAGCCCTTTTACGCAAGGGACAAACCATGGCCTGCTTTTATGTGGAGTCGCCGGCAATGCGCGCCTTATTGCGAAAATTACGCGCAGACACCTATTTAGGCTTAGTCGCGGCCAGTTCCATTATTCGACCCGGAGTATCGGCCAGTGGTATGATGGCCGAATACATTAAGCGCTACCGCGAACCCGAACGGAGGCAGTACATCCATCCACGAATTGGCGAAATACTAAAGGAAACCTATGGTGTAATGGTTTACCAAGAAGATGTACTTAAGGTAGCCCACTACTTCGCCGGCTTAAGTTTAGAAGAAGCAGATGTGCTGCGCCGCGGCATGAGTTGGAAGTTTCGAGAACGCAATGAATTTGACAGCATCAAAGACAAGTTCTTTCGCAATTGCCAAGAGAAAGGCTACAGCGAGGAAGTGACTACCGAAGTTTGGCGCCAAATTGAAAGTTTTGGCAATTACGCCTTTGCTAAAGGCCATTCGGCCAGCTATGCCGTAGAGAGCTACCAAAGTTTGTACTTAAAGGCCTACTACCCTCTCGAATACCTAGTAGCGACCATTAATAACGGCGGTGGTTTTTATTCGGTAGAAACCTACCTCAACGAAGCGCGTTTGGAAGGCGGAACCGTTCTAGCACCTTGCATTAACAAGTCCGAAATGGAAGCGGTGCTTTTTGGAAAGCGCCTCTTTTTAGGCTTCGGCATGCTCAAAGACCTGGAGCAGCAAGTGGCTCTTGATATTCTGCGCGAGCGACACCTACACGGTAAGTTCAAAGACTTCAAAGAGTTTTTAGATCGTGTCTCCATCTCCCTCGAGCAGCTCATTCTCCTGATTCGCATCAATGCCTTCCGGCTCTTTGAAGCAGACAAAAAAAAATTACTCTGGGAAGCGCACTTTATTTTAGGAGCTGCTAAAAAGTCGGCCCCAGTAAATGAGTTGTTTCGCAATACTCAAAAAGAACTGCAGCTCCCAGCCCTCGAGAAAAGCGAACATGAAAATGCCATCGATCAGATCGAGCTTTTGGGCTTCCCATTAAGCTCTCCCTTTGGATTGGTGCCTCAATTACCCGAGGGCTGCCTCCCCGCTCAAGAATTAAGTGCACATATTGGCGAAGAAGTAAAACTCTGTGGTTACCTCATCCATATTAAAAATGTAACTACCCGTGGCCAAACAGCCCGGCACATGATGTTCGGTACATTCCTCGACCAAAAAGGGCATTTTATTGATACGGTGCACTTCCCTCCGGTAGCTGAAAAATATCCCTTTCAAGGCAAGGGCATTTACCTCATTCGTGGGATAGTCATTGAAGAATATGATTTTGTGAGCGTAGAAGCCAAGTACATCGAACGTTTGCCCTATGTGAATTTTGAAATGGCTTGAGTTAAGAATTTAGAGTCTAGAGTTTAGAATCTCACATCCCACATCTAATGTCTCCTGCTCAAATTTCAAAAACCGTTTATCGAAGATTAATGACCGTTTATCGAAAAATAGATCCGTTTATCGAATACCTCAAATTTTAAAAAGCAACTCTATTAAGCAAGCTTTTATCGCTGTATTAGTACCTTTAGCTCATGTGCTACGACTCACTTTCCTTAACTAAGCGGGCTTTAGATTATGGCAAGCGCTTGGGCTACAGCGATGATACTATTCAAGAGTTGGAACAGCAATTCTTACGAATTCGGGAAACGCAAGGACCGGTCTTTCATGCCAGTGCTTACGCCCACCCGAGCTTTCCCATTTTACGAGACCTCCAAGAACCCCAGGTAGAAACACGACTATGGGGCTTGGTTCCCAAATGGGTAAAAGATAAAGAGCAAGCCACCAGCATTTGGAATAAAACCATCAATGCACGCAGTGAAACCTTGCTGGAAAAACCTGCCTTTCGCAGTGCGGCTAAAAAGGGTCGTTGTTTGGTGGTGACCGATGGCTTTTACGAGCACCATCATAAAAACGGGAAGAGCTTTCCTTATTTGGTGCAGCATGAAGACGAAACTCCTATGATTTTAGCTGGAATAAGCGAAGAATGGCAGGATCCTGAAAGTGGGAGGCAGTGGCGTAGTTTTAGTATTGTGACCACCGTTGGCAATGAACTCCTCAGCCAAATTCACAATAACCCCAAACTAAAAGGCCCTCGTATGCCTGTGATTTTGAGTCGCGAGAATCAGCATTTATGGCTCGAAGAATGGGAAACGGAGCCCAAAGAACGGGTCGATTATTTATGTCAGCCCTACCTTGATGCCTATTTAAAAGCACACCCCGTGGCACCCATTAGAGGTAAGAAAGCCCTCGGTAATGTTAAACAAGCCCTCGAAGAATATAAGTACCCCGAATTAGTGGAAGAATCTTCGAACGATAGTCCCCAGATGGAGTTATTCTAACACAAGAAAAATCAGACATGACACAATTATACGATAAGGTCGCTTTTATAACTGGCGGCAATAAAGGTATTGGCTACGGCATTGCGGAGAGCCTTTTAAAAGAAGGTATGAAAGTAGCCCTGAGCAGCCGCAGCCTAGAGAGCGCCCAAAAAGCGGCTAAAACTCTAATGGAAACCCATGGCGGTGAGGTATTAGCTTTAGAGCTAGATGTTCGAAATTACGACAAACAAGAATCGGCTGTAAAGCAAATTACCGATAAATGGGGGCAATTGGATGTACTAATTGCGAATGCTGGAATAGGACATTTTGCGGCCCTGGATGAAATGGCGATCGAAGATTGGAACGCGGTAATTGAAACCAATGTTAACGGCGTATTCTACAGTATGCGAGCGGCTGCCGAGGCCCTAAAAGCAAGTAAAGGGTACATTTTCACCATTAGCAGTTTAGCCGGAACTAACTTCTTTGCGAAGGGCAGCGCGTACAATGCGAGTAAATTTGCGGTAACCGGCCTTACCCAAGCCGCTATGCTGGACTTCCGCACCTACGATGTTAAAGTGAGTACCATTATGCCGGGCTCGGTAACCAGCCACTTTAACGGACATGAGCCCTCTCCTGAAGATGCATGGAAGATTCAACCCGAAGATTTAGGCCAGATCATTGTGGATCTTTTGAAACTAAACCCACGCACTTTACCCTCGAAGGTGGAGGTTAGACCCAGCAGACCTCCTGGCTCCTAATAAATTTGAGGATTGTAATTCTCTGGATTTTTACCCTCTTTATCCAAATATTGCTTTTGGATAAATTCCATATCCTTTTCAAAGTCGCCCGTGGGCCAAAAAGCGCCCATGGTTCCGGCTTCTTTTCGTTTAAAATCAAGATAACCTAAGCTAATTGGCACTTTGGCCTCTAGGGCGATGGTGTAAAATCCCGTACGCCATTTTTCCACCCTTTTGCGGGTACCTTCAGCTGGCACTAAAATTACCATTTTATTGACCTTGAGCTGATTGATAGCGTATTCGGTAAGGTTATTCTTCGCTTTCTGATTTACCCCAATAGCCCCCGTCCAACGAAAAAAATAACCATGTAAACCTTTGGTGTAAAAATCCTTGATGAAGTATTTTAAATCCAGGCCCATCATCCAAAAGGCAGCTAGAGCAAAGGGAAAATCCCAATTGGAGGTATGGGGAGCTGCGACCATAACCGAATGTTTCATGTCTTCGCTTATATCCGCCTTTAACTTCCAGCCCATCATCCAAAAAAAGAGTTTTCCGAGTAGTGCTTTCATAAGCGCAAAATAAGACAAGCAAATGGTTTCTTAAGAATTCCTTTCTTTGAATTATGCTTTACAAAACTCGCATTGCCCCTACGCCCTCCGGTTTTCTGCATCAAGGGAATTTGTTTGCCTTTGCCCTTACTTGGCTGATGGCACGTAAGGAAGGCATGCGCATAATGCTTCGCGTCGATGATTTAGACCGTGCTCGCTATCGACCAGAATATCTGGAAGACCTTTTTCGCAGCTTGGAAAGCTTAGGAATCGACTATGATGAAGGCCCTCAAAGTATAGATGACTTTGAGAAAAAATGGTCACAAAGCCATCGCCGAGATCTTTACCAAGAATCCCTTCAGCGCCTGAAAGAGCTCGAAGCGCTCTTTGCCTGCGGCTGCAGTAGAAAAGACGTTTTTGAACGGTCGGGCAGTATGGCCTATGACGGCTATTGTTCCGGGAAAAAATTAAGTTATGGGGATCGTACCAAGCTGGCTTTGCGTTGGCATATTCGAGAGGGGGCGGCCCGTTTAAACACTTGGCAACAGGACCCTCAATGGCACGCGCTAAGTACTGCGTTGGCCTATCCCGTTTTATACAGCAAGGAGGGCCATGTAGCCTACCAACTTAGTTCTTTAGTTGACGATCAACATTATGGAATTACCCACATATGTAGAGGTGAAGACCTCCTCGACAGTAGTATTTGTCAATTCTTGCTGGCTAAAGAATTGAGCTTTGATGGCTTTCTAAATATTCGCTTTCACCACCACCATTTACTCAAGGATGGCCGAGCGAAGCTTTCTAAAAGTAATTCGGCCCCTGCTGCGGAAATATACCGCTACCCACACGCTAAGAAGGAGGTTTTTAAATTGGTCGCTCAACATTTACAATTAAACTCCAGCGACAGTTTGGATGAAATGCTGCAAGAATACAGGAAAAGCCCTTAGAAATACGAATCTGGGAAACCCAGTAAATAGACTCGATCCTTGGCGCGGGTGATTGCGGTGTACAACCATCTTAGGTAATCCAAGCTCATGTCTTCATTGGGACGCCATGGATGTTCGATGAAAACCCGCTCCCATTGCCCACCCTGTGCCTTATGTCCCGTGATGGCATAGGCGAACTTCACCTGCAGGGCATTGATGTAAGGATTTTTCTTTAGCTCCAGCATCATGGCTGATTTACTAGGAAGATCCTGATAATCGAGCATCACCTCATCTGCGAAGGCGCGTTGCTCTTCATAAGATAGTGATGGGCCGGGATGATTTAAGGTTTCCAATAAAATCATAGTTTCAAAAGGTGCGGCTTGGTCGTAATCGGTAAAACGCACTTTCACCCGTGCAAAGCGCTTTTGATAAAGATCGATGAACTCGTAAATCTCCATAAGCTCCAAACTATCTCCATTGGCGATAAAACCTGCTTTATGTCCCTCCGGTAACCAATGGTAATTGTTTTTAACCACCATAAGGAAGTCGCCACTGGAGATTTCGTCTTCCTGCCAAAGGATTCGATGACGCAGCTGTTGGTTGTACAAGTTGGCTCTTTTATTGGAACGCACGATAATGCACATTTCCTCTTTACCCACTTCTGAAATGCTGGAATTCAAAGCGTCTTCAACCTCAAAGCCCTCTTGCAAACGAATAAAATCTGATCCTACTTTAAAACGCGGTAATTCATAGGGAGGATGGAGTTGAAATTCTCGAAGTGCCGTGGCATTGTCGAGGATGGTCGAGCTTTCTTCTTGGCGCATTACTTGCCTCATCTCTACCCCCAAACTATCCATGCCGTAGAGCCGGCGTAAATAGTCGGCATCCAAAGCCGGGGACTCTTCACTATGCACGGGCGGAAGCTGCGCCGAATCGCCTACAAAAAGCAATTGACATTGATGTCCACTCGCTACAAATTCGAGCAAGTCTGCCAAAAGGGAACCCGACCATTGACTGCGGTCGTCATTAATCATGGAGGCTTCATCGACAATAAATAAAGTATCTCTCGATTTATTGGGACGGAGAGTAAAGAGCATAGACCCTTTGCGATCGGTCTGTAATTGATAAATGTACTTGTGTATGGTAAAAGCTGGCCGCCGGGCGTAGGTAGCCATGACTTTAGCAGCTCTACCCGTAGGGGCTAATAAAACCGATTTCCGCTTGTATTTAGGAAGTATTTTAGTGAGCGCTTGAATTAAACTGGTTTTACCAGTTCCAGCATATCCTCGTAGAAGAAATACCTGGTCGCGCTGTTGCTCTATACTAAAGATTGTGAGCTGCTTAAAGGCCTCTAATTGATCCGCCGTGGCTTCATGAGGGAAGGCCCGTTTTAGGTCGGAATAAAAAGCTCTTTTCAACTCTCTTTGCATCCCTCAAAAGTAGGGGTATAAAAAAGATTTTGCCCAATGAAAAAAATTGTAGTTTTGTCGCTAACACGAACTCCAAACGCTCGTATTTACGATGAATCGCAAAACATCTTTATTACTTAAAATCGGTCTTTTTATTGTTATTGCCTTCTTAGGCTATCGCTTGTACGCGATTATTCAAGACCCTATTGATTTCGAAAGACTTAAAGAGAAACGCTACGATGTAGTTAAGATGCGTCTTGAGCAAATTCGTGATGTCCAAAAAGCACATCGTACCGAATACTTATCCTTCGCTCCTAATATCGAGGCTCTTATCGCTTTTGTTGATACCGGTAAAACGGCCATCATCGAACGAAAAGATTCCTCTTTCATGTATTACGATAAAGTGTATCAGCAGGAAATGAATAAGGATACCATTATCACTAAAATCTTAGGCTATGAAGGGGTAAAAGACAAGTTATTTGGGGCAGACTTTAACCCAGAAAGCTTGCGCTACATTCCTTTCAGCGATAAAGTTCCTTTCGAAGTAGAGGCTGGGAAAATCGAGGTGAATGATGTTGTGGTACCTGTTTTCGCAGCGAAAGCACCTAATACAGCTATCTTCCACGATGCTATGGATCGCTACAGCCAATACATGGATGAAGATTACGCGCTTCAAGTTGGGGACATGAACGAACCAACATTAAGTGGTAACTGGAAATAATCATACGAATCTTTCGGTTAAGGTAGATAGCGAGCTTAATGCTCCGAACCTTAAGGAATCACATATTGTAATAAGCCTGTCCTCGACAGGCTTTTCCGTTATTGTGGCGGATGAGGCAAAACAAAACATCTTGCTTAGTGCACATCAGTATTGGCAAGAGGTGACCGTTTTAGAGCCTCTTTTGGTTCGCTTTGAACGTTGCCTTGGTCAGATTAATTTCCCTTTATCTGAGGCAGCAAGCGCCCAAGTCTTGATTAACTTCAACAAGTTTAGTCTGGTTCCCGAACATTTATAC
>CBFHRN010000047.1:0-15675 GCA_965658275.1 Croceimicrobium sp. | reverse complement strand
CTCGATAAAACCTGCTGATACTGATCTACAGCCATAGAGTTCATCTGAGCTCCAGGAATTAAAGAAACCTGCCTGCGACCCGTCAAAGGAACCGTCTTACAAGCACTAATAAGGAATAGAGCGGTGATAAAAAGGTATTTCTTCATGCGTGATGATTTGGTTTGCAAATTAACACAATATGGCATAAAAAAGCCCTTGAAACTGAAAATTTGTCGTTTAAAATCAACTGAATACGACGAATAGTCAGCTGTTTTTAGCGCAGATATCTATTTTCACTAATTGGCATTTCAATTGTTCTAATTTGGCTGAATATGAATTTTAAAATAAGGTACCATGAGACTTATAAAACACAATCCCGAATTAAGCGCATTTGATCATTTGTTTGATTCTTTTTTTAGAGATGAACCCATGCATTGGATGCAAAAAACCGCAGCTCGCAAATCAAGATTAGCGGTAAATATTCACGAGACAAAGGAGGCTTATAATTTAGAAGTACTTGTGCCTGGTTTTAGTAAAGAAGAGCTTTATATTGAGCTCGAGAAAGGACTCCTCACCCTAAAAGCAGAGCATCAAGAAGAACAAGAAGCTACCGAGAAAAACTACACCCGTCGCGAATTCCGCAAGCAAAGTTTTGAACGTAGTTTCCGTCTGCCCGAAAACGAAGTGGATGAAGATAACATCAAGGCCAATTTTAAAAACGGCATCTTGGAATTATCGATTCCTAAGCTTCAAAAAGTGGAAACCGAGACTAAAAAATTAATCGATATCCACTAATTTAAATGCATAAAAGCATAAAAAAAGGAGCTTTAAAGCTCCTTTTTTAGTTTCTTAAAAATTCATTTATAGGTCCTATGTGGTATCGATAGTCATCCAAATCAAGCTTTAAGCTATCGCGGTAGTAAAAAACCGGGTGACCTTGTTCGGTACCCATACTATCGATTTCGGTTTTCGAAATCCTGCTTAATTCACCCCAGCCTTGCCGCCACTCAATCGCATCGGACCCTAATCGAACCGAATCGTGAAACTGTGGAAAGAGCAACAGTAAAAAGAGTAAGACCCCCAAGCCATATTGAATCCAACGCTTCGCTCCAAAACTGCTGTATCCCTGAGCTTCCTCTTGTATTTCTTCCAAGAAAAAGCTGAGTCCATCCTTTTGCAGTTTTCGATTCGTCCGAAAGGCTAAAATGCTACTCAGCAAAAAGGCCAACAAGAGCGAAGGATACCAAAGTCCGAAATCTTGTAAAGGAAAGACCCCAAGGTAATCGGCGCTAATGGAATCGATCCAAAAATTGCGCGCCCATTGTAAAACAAACTTTAGGGAAAGCGTTCCGAGGCTTGTAAAGGTTAATAGCAAAGCAAAGTAGCGCAAACGAAAGCGCCTTAAAGCTTTTAGAGAGTCTACAGATAAGGTTTCCAACTGTTTCTTTTTAGGCATAAAGCGCTTCACGCCTAACCTAAAAAGGGAAGAAACATGATGAGGGTAAATACTTCAATCAGAAACTTCATCCGCAATCTTTGGATTAAAGATACGCCAAATCGCATCCTTTCCTAAGCATTCGGCTCTAATTTCAAGCTTTTCTTGCGACACCGGATGCCTAAAGGATAAGTAGCCGGCATGCAGGCTAATACTAGCATCGTGGTTAGACCTGGGGTAGTGGTATTTTAAATCGCCTTTAATGGGCGAACCGATATGGGCCAATTGCGCCCGTATTTGATGATGACGCCCGGTATGAAGGGTTACCTCCAAAAGGTGGTAATTTTCCGAGCGTCCCCTAAGCCGGTAATCCAACTCCGCGCGCTTTGCCCCTCGTTTTCCTTCGGGATACACAAAGGATTTATTCTTCTGGGCATCTTTGGCCAAGTAATGAATCAATTTCGCCTTCGGAGGCTCTGGGGCATCTTTAACAATCGCATAATAGCGTTTGTCTACTTCCCGCTGCTCAAAAATCTTATTCATGCGGGCCAGAGCCTTGCTCGTTTTGGCAAAGGCGACAATGCCCGAAGTAGGGCGATCCAACCGATGGATCAAACCGCAATAAACATTGCCTGGCTTGTTATAGGTCTCGCGAATGTAATCCCGAACCTTTTCCAATAGTGGTTTATCTCCCGTAAAATCGCCCTGCACCAATTCACCCGAAAGCTTATTGACCAGGATAAGATGATTGTCCTCGTAAAGGATACGGGAAGGGATATCCACTAGTACTGTTCTTTGTCGTTCGGGAAGTCGAGATCTTTTACATCTTGAACATATTGACGCACCGCTCCCGTAATTTCGGTGTATAGGTCGAGATAGCGTCGTAAGAATCGAGGATTAAACTCGTGGGTCATCCCCAACATGTCATGTAAAACCAAAACTTGACCATCCACTCCGGCACCAGCACCAATGCCAATAACCGGAATACTTACTGCTTTGGCGACCTTCTCGGCTAAGTGAGCCGGAATCTTTTCCAAAACCAAAGCAAAGCAACCTGCTTCCTCCAAGGCCTTCGCGTCTTCCAAAAGTTTTTCGGCCTCTTCTTCTTCCTTAGCCCTAACGGTATAAGTACCAAACTTGTATATACTTTGCGGGGTTAAACCCAGATGGCCCATTACGGGAATACCGGCGGTAAGAATACGTTGAATGGATTCTATAATTTCAATACCCCCTTCCAATTTAACGGCATGGCCCCCGCTTTCCTTCATAATTCGAATAGCCGAGCTTAAGGCTTCTTTCGAATTCCCTTGGTAAGATCCAAAAGGTAAATCAACTACCACGAGGGCACGATCTACTGCCCGCACTACGGCACTGGCATGGTAGATCATCTGGTCTAGTGTAATCGGTAAAGTGGTTTCATGACCGGCCATCACATTCGAGGCACTATCGCCAACCAAGATTACATCGATCCCCGCCTGATCTACGATTCCCGCTAAGGTGAAATCATAAGCGGTAAGCATGGAGATTTTTTCTCCATTTCGCTTCATCTCTTGAACCGAATTCGTCGTTACCTTTTTAAAGTTGCTGCTTGCTACTGACATATGATTGATTGTTAGCGCAAATTTATACTTTTGAAGCGTGGCCACAATAGGCCCTTAACTCTGCCTTATGAAAAGAATTTTTAGTCTATTCCTCTGCTTGTCCATTTTCGCAGCCTGCGACAATGAAATCGACATTAATGCTGAATACCAAGATTTAACCATTATCTACGGTATGTTGGATCCCGATATGGACACCAACTATGTTAGGATTCAGAGAGGGTATTTAGGCGAGGCAGCGGCCTCTGCTTCCTATGGAGCAAGTGATTCTTTGTATTACGATAGTGCAGATATTGAGGTAATTATCCGAGAATATGAACCCGGTGGGGAATCGGTGTTAAAAGAGGCCCCACTCATTTATGACGATAGCAGAGCCTTGGAGCCCGGTTTATTTACCGCTGAAGGTTTCCACCTTTACCGTATCCCTGCCGATTTCGGCATATCACGCACCAAAGAATACGAAGTTGTGGTAACGCGCAAAGAAGACCAGAGTACCGCAAGTGCGCGTACGGGTATTGTTGGAACTTTAGACCTCAATCAGCCGCGGGAACCCTTAAACCAGCGTTTCTTTGATGGTCGTATCGAATTCGATGTCGAGCAAAACCTAAGTGGAAGTAATCCGCAAGCCACCCTTAAAATGGCCGCCTATCAAACCATCCTCTATTTCCATTACAAAGAAGTAGATCTAGACAGCAAATCGGAGGTCTTTAAAACAGAGGAAATCCGCCTGCCCTTAGAGGAATCTTCTTTCGACGAGCAGAACTTATTCTTTAGCGGCAACCAATTAAACGCTGCTTTGGCGGGCCGCATCTCGAAAGACCCCAGCAAAAGAACCTTGCGCTTTTTCCAAAGCTTAGATTTACGCATCGTTGGAGCCTCCGAGGAGTTAATGACCTACATCGACCTAAATAAGCCCTCTACGGGAGTAAACCAAAACCGTCCACAATACCAGCAAGTGGTAAATGGAACCGGTATCCTTAGCTCCAGAACCGAGGTTTTTCGCAGTGATATTCTTTTGCAAACCAGCCTCTACGATCGTTTGGTGGTATCCAACATGACTTGTGACCTTAATTTTGCCCGGGTAGAATTGGCGGGTAGAGATACTTGCTTTTGTGACAATAACCAAAAGCAGTGTTTGTAATTCTGACAGAGCGACACATTTTCATTCTGTCAAAACCCTAAAAAGCTTAATCCTGTCAGTTCTGACAGGATTTTTTTTGGCCATTTACTAATGGCATAAGCTTTGAACCTTGTCTGGCAGAATTTGAATTAAACTTAAAATTAAATAATAGCCATGGGAAAAATCATTGGCATTGACTTAGGAACCACCAATTCATGTGTTGCCGTAATGGAAGGTAACGAGCCGGTGGTAATCCCAAATAGCGAAGGAAAGCGTACAACTCCCTCAATGATTGCTTTTGTTGAAGGTGGTGAGCGTAAAGTAGGTGATCCAGCCAAACGTCAGGCGATCACCAATCCACATAAAACTATTTATTCGATCAAACGATTCATGGGTTCTTCGTACAGCGAAACCCAAGTAGAAGCGGGTCGTATGCCTTACAATTTGAAAAAAGGTGAAAACGATACCCCTCGTGTAGAAATCGACGATCGTCTGTATACGCCTCAAGAGTTATCCGCTATGATTCTTCAAAAAATGAAGAAAACGGCCGAAGATTACTTGGGTGAAGAAGTGACCGAAGCTGTAATTACCGTTCCAGCTTACTTTAACGATTCTCAGCGTCAAGCTACCAAAGAGGCGGGCGAAATTGCAGGTCTTAAAGTACGTCGTATCATTAACGAACCAACGGCAGCTTCCTTAGCTTATGGAATCGATAAAAAAGGACAAGACCAAAAAGTTGCGGTATTTGACTGTGGTGGTGGTACCCACGATGTATCCATCTTAGAATTAGGAGACGGTGTTTTTGAAGTATTAGCTACGGATGGGGATACCCACTTAGGAGGTGACGACTTTGACCAAGCCCTTATCGATTGGTTGGTTGACGAATTTAAAGCCGAAGAAGATTTCGATTTAAGCAAAGACGCAATGGCTTTACAGCGCTTAAAAGAAGCAGCGGAAAAAGCAAAGATTGAATTATCGTCTTCCAGCGATACCGAAATCAACTTACCTTATATCACCGCTACAGCGAGTGGACCCAAGCACTTGGTACGCAAATTATCCCGCTCTAAGTTCGAGCAATTGGTACACGATTTAGTAGACCGCACCATTGCGCCCTGTAAAACGGCACTTAAGAATGCGGATCTCGATGTATCCGACATTGATCAAGTAATCTTAGTAGGTGGTTCTACCCGTATTCCAGCGATTCAAGAAGCGGTGAAAAGCTTCTTTGGAAAAGATCCTTCGAAAGGAGTGAATCCAGACGAGGTGGTAGCCTTAGGAGCGGCGATCCAAGGGGGTGTACTTACCGGTGATGTTAAAGATGTATTACTCTTAGACGTAACCCCACTTTCTTTAGGTATTGAAACGATGGGTGGTGTATTCACTCGCTTAATCGAAGCGAATACGACCATCCCTACCAAGAAGTCGGAAACCTTCTCTACTGCCAGTGATAATCAACCAGCGGTTGACATCCACGTATTGCAAGGAGAGCGCCCCATGGCCAAAGACAATAAAACCATCGGTCGCTTCCAGTTAACCGATATTCCTCCAGCACCACGCGGCGTGCCTCAAATCGAGGTAAGCTTCGACATTGATGCCAATGGTATCTTAAATGTATCTGCTAAGGATAAGGCTACTGGAAAAGAGCAAAGCATCCGCATCGAAGCTTCTTCAGGCTTAAGCCAAGAAGAAATCGATCGCATGAAGCAAGAAGCAGAGGCCAACGCCGATGCAGACAAGCAAGCGAAAGAGCGGGTTGAAAAGCTAAATCAAGCTGACAGCATGATTTTCCAAACCGAAAAGCAATTAAAAGAGTTCGGTGATAAGCTTTCGGATGACAAGAAAGCGCCTATCGAATCGGCTTTAGAGGAGTTGAAGAAAGTACATGGCGCTGAAGATATCGCTGGTATCGATGCAGCTATGGAAAAAATCAACGAAGCTTGGAAAAACGCTTCGGAGGAAATGTACAAAGCCCAGCAAGAAACGGGCGGTGCCGAAGGAGCTGCTGAAGGTGGCGCCGAAGGTGCTTCGGGAAGCGCTTCGGGAAGTGCAGACGACGTAACCGACGTTGAATTTGAAGAAGTAGACGATAAGTAATTATCGCTCAACCGAAATAGATGGAGAACCCCTCGCTCACAAGAGTGTAGGGGTTTTCTTTTGCCTTTCAGGCTACATCATGCGCTTCAAAGTGCTGAGCATCCACGGATTTTTAATCCCTAGTTTAGCCATGCCACTTATGAGTTTACTACGATGGGCAAAGCCCTTTACCAACCAAGCCTTGGTGCGCATCTCGGGCCAAAAGCGTTTGTGCATCGCTTTCTCGTAAATGGAAGTATAATTCGCCCCTATTTGTTGCTGCGGCAAATGCTTCTTCAACCATTTCCCCGCTTCCAATCCACTAACTATGGCCTGGTATATGCCTTCCCCATTCATCGGGTCAATCATAGAGCCGGCATCACCACAAAGAATAAACTGATCACCACTCAGTTTAAAGGGCTTGCTGTAAAAAGGCAAACCAAATCCTTTCAATGGTCCTTCCATTTGAGCATTCGCCATTTTACTTTGGAGGGCTGGACTCTCTTCGATAAATCGGTAAAACACCTCTTTCAAGTTTACCTTATTGGGCACGATATGGCGCGAGTGCATCCCTAAGCCCACATTAGCCGTGCTGTCGGATAAGGGGAACAACCAAAAATAACCCGGCAGTACATTCTTGCTAACGTAAACCTCGTTGGTTTCGGCGGCAATATTTTCCAGTCCACTGTAATAAGCGCGAACCGACCCCCCGTAGTGATTGTGATCCACTTTGTAATCCGCTAAATTTTTAGCTACCGGAGAGTGCGCGCCATCGGCGCCAATAATGAAGGGCGCTTCAAACTCTAAATTGGAAGTCTTTACTCGTATTTTCCCTGCTGAGCGTTCGACCTCCTTGATGGTCTCCCCAGGAAAAAAATGCAGTCCCTCTACCTTAAGGGCTTCTTCCAAGAGGAGCTGATCAAAATCCTCACGTTTAATGGTAATCGAACGCTGCACCCAATCCCAAATAATAGGATCGTAATCATCCACATAAATGGCGGTGCTTTTATTAACGGCCTTTTCTGGAAAGTCTGCTAGTTTATCTTTAAGATCAGGAATGTACTCACTAATAAAACGAGGTCCGCGGGCCATAACAAAGTCGCCGCAAACCTTATCCCGTGGAAACTGAGCTTTATCTATCAGGGCAATCTTAAGCCCCGAACCTTTGGAAGCAATAGCGGCACTGGTTCCTGCTGGCCCGGCACCGGCAATAATCAAATCGAATTTTTCGGTCAAAACGAAACAATATTTGCTTTCAAATGTAAAGATTGAGAGCTAGCATTAATAGCTTTACTAAAAATTAAAAAACATGGCAAAAATCACCCTCGGAGGTAATCCCGTAGAAACTCAAGGCGAGCTTCCCGCACTAGGAAGTCAAGCACCTGATTTTCAATTAAGCGCTGCAGATCTTAGCTTAAAACAGCTTAAAGATTACAGCGGAAATAAATTAGTACTAAACATCTTCCCTAGCGTAGACACCAATGTTTGTGCGGCATCGGTACGTCGATTCAACGAAGAAGCAGCTTCCTTGTCTGACGTTAAGGTATTAAACATCTCCAAAGACCTTCCCTTCGCAATGAAACGTTTTTGTGGCGCAGAGGGCATAGATCGCGTAGAGAACCTATCCGAATTCCGCAACCAGTCCTTTGCAGAGGGCTATCAAGTGACGATGACTACCGGAGCGCTCGCAGGACTATTTTCAAGAGCAGTAGTGGTAGTAGATGAAAATGGCAAAGTAATTTACACCGAACAAGTTCCGGAAATTGGCCAAGAGCCGAATTACGAAGCGGCCTTAGAGGCACTTGTTCAATAAAAAAAAGGGCGGTCTTTACAGACCGCCCTTTCTACTACTATATCCCTATGAATTAGAGCTCCATTATAGTTTAGCCATAATAGAGCGTAAATAATCTTCTTTATTACTAGCGCTACCTTCCACTAAAGCGCCATCTTTAAATACCGCTAGGAAAGGCAAATTATCCACCCCAGCCATTTTACGAGCTTCCGGATTCTTTTCAGCATCCACGTCTAGAAAAATCATATCCGCGTTCGCCTCTTCATTACTCACACGACGGAACTTTGGGGAAAATAACTTACAGTTACCGCACCAATCGGCGTAATACTTCACCACAACCTTTGAGTGATTAGCGACTAAGTCTTTAAATTCTGTATCGTTTACGTTTTGTACTGCCATGTCTATTATTTTGATGTGACAAATGTACAATCAGTTTACACTATCAAAAAATAATTCCAATAACAAATGTTTATATAGTTATCGGAAATGTTCGCGGTATAAGAATCGAACGATTCCATCCGCCAATCCTTTTTTAGGTACAATCATTCGATCCGAACCGGCCCACTTCATCGCTTGGGTATAAATCTTTAGGGCATGGGTAATTACATCACTTCGATCGGGGTTTAAATCGAACTGTATCATCCTTTGGTTCACATCGACGGACTTTAACTGCTTGCGCAATTTGACCAAACTATCCAAGCTCATCGTCTCGCCTCTTTTCTTTTCCTTTAACTTAAAGGTACGATTGATGTTACCTCCCGAGCCAACCATAAGGATTTCATCCAAGTCACTGGTTTTCTCTTGAATCCAAGCTTCCATTTCCTCCCATCGCGACTTTTTAACCATGTTCTTTAACAGGCGAATGGTACCAATCTTAAAAGAACGGCTAGCGATAATTTCCCCGTCCGAAAATAAAGTGAGCTCCGTGCTACCTCCACCTACGTCGATGTATAAAAAATTACGGTGCAGCTCGGCTACATCTCCAATCATATCCGAACTAAAAATCATTCGGGCCTCTTCTTTGCCGCTAATAAGTTCAATATTAACGCCGGTTTCCTTGTAAATTTCTTCTACCACCTGCAAGCCATTCTTGGCTTCGCGCAAGGCAGATGTTGCACAGGCACGGTATTTCTCCACGCCATGAACCTCCATAACATTGCGGTAGGCCCGCATACCGGTAATGAGTCGCTTGCGGTTTTCCTCCGAAATCCTACCATCTTCTCCAAAAGCATCCGGACCTAAACGAATAGGCAGACGAGTTAAAGATGACTTTTTAAACAACACTCTATCCTCGGCTTCCAATACATTCGATACCAATAAACGCACTGAATTCGAGCCTATATCTATTCCCGCTAATTTGTGGATTTTCACTTACCTAGTTTTAATTGCTTCTTCACATAATCGTGGAGGGCATACTGCGATCGAATCTTAGGGCCACGAATGGTCCGGTATTGATTATCGAGGGCTTCATTATGCCAGCGACTCTTCACATTGTCTTTCCAAATAATCTCGAAATGATCCCGTAATTGGCGTTTTACCTTTTCATCGTACACCGGAGTTGTAACCTCCACGCGGTAATCCAAATTACGGGGCATCCAATCGGCCGAACCTAGGAAATATTTGGGGTCTCCCCCATTTTCAAAAATTAAAAGTCGCGAATGCTCCAAATAGCGATCTAAGATAGAGATTGCTTCGATATTTTCCGAAATACCTTTCATCCCAGGAATTAAAGAACAAATGCCCCGAATAACCAATTGAATTTGCACACCATAAGAACTGGCTTCATAAAGCTTATCAATCAATTTAACATCGGAAAGCGAGTTCATCTTAATTCGAATACCCGAAGGCAAACCCTTCTTGGCATTATCAATCTCCCGCTCAATAAGAGCGATATAGCCCTTGCGCGTGTGGTGTGGTGAAACCAACAAGTGTTTGTAACGCTTGATCTTATAGTTGTTGCGCAAAAAGTCAAAGACCCGCGCAACATCTTTGGTTATTCTCGGATCGGCAGTTAACAAATGATAATCGGTGTAAAAGCGGGAGGTATTTTCATTAAAGTTACCGGTACCCACTGAAGCGTAGAGTTTCTCCTTACCTTTCTCATCTTCCCGACTAATAAGGAGCACCTTACTGTGTACCTTTAAGCCCTGCACTCCAAAGATCACATTCACCCCTTCGCTCTGCAAGACCTCGGTCCACTGAATATTATTGGCTTCATCAAAACGAGCTTGCAATTCAATAACCACCGTTACCTCCTTACCATTCTTGGCGGCATTTACCAAAGCCGAAATGATCCGAGAATCATCCGCCAATCGATAGAGGGTAATATCGATGGATTTCACCATGGGGTCAATCGCCGCTTCCCGCAAGACGCGAATGATATAACTAAAGTTATGATAGGGCAAAAAGAGCAGTACGTCTTGCTTATCCAAGACGCCCAAAATACTGCGGTCCATGTCCAAATCAGGATGCGCTAATTGCGGTAAATGCTCAAATTCCAAATCATCATCACCCAAATTGGGGAATTTGATTAAGTCCTTTTTATTGTGATAGCGACCGCCCGAAATGAGGGAATCGAAGCTATCCAACTCCATGGCATCTACCAAAAACTGCAAAACATCTTGATTGATTTCCTTGTCGTAGACAAAGCGCACGGGGTCGCCGGTACGTCGGTTTTTCACCGACTTTGACATTTTCTCTAGAAAGCTTTTGCTAACATCGTCGTCCAAATCCAGTTCGGCATCACGCGTAATCTTAACCGTATGAGCCTCAATGCGCTCGATATTATAGATAAAGAGGATGTACTCTAGGTTATAGCGAATCAAATCCTCCAAGTACATCACGTATTGCTTCCCGTAGCGCGGCAAGGATACAAAGCGTCCAACCTGTTCACTCGGCACCTCGATCAGCGCCAATTTTGGGTGTTCAGGATCCTGCTTCAAATACATGCGAATGGCTAAGTAGATGCTCTTCTCGCGCAATTCCGGCAATCCCTTTTCCTCGTCAATCATTAGCGTAAAGACGGTGGGACTCACTTTATCTATGAAGAACTTCCGCACAAAATCACGTTGTCCGGCGGTAAGATCCTTTTCGGTTACAAACTCGATGTCGTACTCCGAAAGCTCCGCCATTAAAGTATCATTGATGGCTTGGGAGCGCGCTTGCATCTCTTGGACCTTATCCGCGATTTCCTTCAGAAGTTCCGAAGGTTGCATGGCCCCCATGCGTTCTTGACGCTCATTGGATAATTGAGCCAATCGCTTCATTGAAGCATAACGCACTCTAAAAAACTCGTCCATATTGGAAGAGTAAATCCCTAAAAACCGGAGGCGCTCCACCAATGGATTACTATCATCCATGGCCTCTTGCAAAACACGTTCATTAAAAGCCAACCATGAAATATCGCGGGCGATGATCCGCTTCTGAGCTGGTATGTTCACGACTTACGACGTTTAGGATAATCGAAAAACACTAATTCTGCTTCACTACCTAAATCCTGCCAATCCGCCGAATCAAAACTCAAACAAGCAACCCCAGTGGTGGGTACATTATCGATATTATGGTCGATGCTCCGATTCACAAAATTGGTTATGGTCGGATTATGGCCAAATAAAAAAACTGAATCAATAGATGCATCCACCTTTGCTAAGACGGCACCAACATCCTCGATGCTACCGAGGTAGAGTGAACTTTCCATTTGAATATCACTCATGGGATAATGCAATTCTTGAGCGAAAATTAAAGCGGTATGCATGGCACGGGTGGCCGGACTCGAAATAATAAGTTCGGGAACTTCGCCTTGCTGTAAAAGCCATTGCCCAGAATTATGGGCATCGCGCACTCCTCTTCCCTTTAAAGGGCGATCAAAGTCGCTTAAACCTTCTTCCTTCCAGGAAGATTTGGCATGTCGAATCAGATAGAGCTTTTTCATGCTGCAGGACATTAGGTGATGCAGGGAAATTAGCGCAAATCTGCGCAGCTTTAAAATTCGCTTCTAAAAATTAACGCAGAAATAATTTTAGGACTACTCCAATTCCTTAGCCTCTTCCCAGTAGCGATCCATCTCCGCTAAGCTAAGGTCCTCCAATTGCAGACCCGCCTCTTTTACCTTGGCTTCCATGTACTGAAAGCGCGAAATAAATTTCTTATTGGTGCGCTCCAAGGCCGATTCTGGATCCACTTTCAAAAAACGGGAAAGATTGATGATGGAGAATAAAAGATCCCCAAACTCAGCTTCAATTTTTGGAGCATCGGCATGGGCAATCTCTGTCTCCAATTCCGCTAATTCTTCCTTCAACTTTTCCCATACCTGGGCGGTCTCATCCCAATCGAAACCCGCCCCTCGGGCTTTCTCCTGAATTCGCGTGGCTTTAACCATAGCCGGTAAACTCCGGGGCACGCCCTCTAATACCGACTTCTTCCCTTCTTTAAGCTTGAGTTTTTCCCAATTGGCTTTTACGGTCTCCTCATCATTAGCTACTACATCCCCGTATATATGAGGATGGCGGTGAATCAGCTTTTCGCAGATACCATGCAGTACATCGGCTACGTCGAAAGCTTCCTTCTCCTCCCCAATTTTGGCGTAAAAGACCATGTGGAGCATTAGGTCACCCAACTCCTTTTTAACTTCTGGAAGGTCTTCATCCAAAATTGCATCGCCAAGCTCGTAGGTCTCCTCAATGGTCAGATGACGGAGACTTTCCATGGTTTGCTTGCGATCCCAAGGGCATTGCTCGCGCAAATCGTCCATGATATCCAGCAATCGCCCGAAGGCTTCCATCTTTTCCGCTCGGCTGTTCGCCATTCTAGGCTTCTTTAGATTCTTCAGCTTCGGCCTCTGTCGCATCACCTTCTTCCGGGCGATTTAACAAACCGCTATCATGCAGAAGGTTGTACCAGGTAAAAAGTTTCTTAAGGTGCGAGGTATACACGCGCTCCTGATCGTAATCGGGTAAAAAGCTTTCCATAAAGGCACGCAACTCATCATTGCTCGCTTTTTTAGCATCCAAAGCCTTGGCACCTTCTAACTTATCATAGAGTTTCTGGTAAACTTCACCTAAAGGCAATTCTTCCTCGTAGGTATAAATCGCAATATCGCTCAAGGCTGATACGTCTGCACGCTGCCCCACGGGCATGCGTTTTTGATCCAATAAACTTTCTACCAAAACCCCTTGACGGGTCGCTTTTACTAATTGGTATAATCCAGGCTTACCGCCAATCGACAGAATATCGTCTAATTTCATCTTATTTATTTACAGAGTTTTTCTTCCATTCCTGCACACGCTGAATATCCGTTACATGCTCATCGAGCAGCATTTCTTGGAGGCTTCGCGCCTGACTGGCTAATTTATGACTGGGGAAGCGATCAATAAATTCTTGATAACTGGCCACGGCTCGATCCTTTTGCCCCCTTTCCTCGTAAAAAAGTCCCAGGGTTAAAAGAGCTCTCGGCGCTACTTCATGATAGGTGTAGGTTTCTTCTACTTCGCGTAGGGTTTGAATGGCTTCGCTTTCCATGCCCGGCCAATGACGGTACAGCTCCGCTAATTTATAGTGATAGTAAGGGCGCAAGGAGTCGTTTCCCTCATCTTCAATATAACTCGAGTAGGCAACGGCCATGTCGGCGGCCAGAGTGGTATCCAAATAATCTAAAGCCTTCATCTTAGCCTCTAAGGCTTTGATGTTTGCCAGAGGGTCTTCGGTTGCCACCGGCGTCTGACAGGCCTGAAATCCCAAGGCTAGGGCAAGTATCGCTAGACTCTTTCTCATTTCAACATGGGGAATTTCATGCGGTAAGCCACTTTTATTTGACCTTTCGAAATCTGCTTAAGCTTCTTCTTTAGCATATTCTTTCGCAAGGGACTGAGGTAATCGGTAAAGAGAATACCATCAATATGATCGTATTCATGCTGAATCACCCGCGCTTTTAAACCGGTGTATACCTCATCGTACTCTTTCCAATTTTCGTCTCGGTATTGAATACGAATACGTTCCGGGCGATCCACATCACCGCGTACATCCGGAATGCTTAAACATCCTTCATTAAACACAAAGTCGTTACCATCCTCTTCAATGATTTCGGCATTAATAAAGACCTTTTTAAAATCCTTAAGGCCCTCGGTATCCTCTTCTTCTTCATCCACGAAGCCCGCCGTATCCACTAAGAACAAACGAATCGATTTCCCAATTTGAGGTGCCGCTAAACCTACACCATGGGCATTGTACATGGTTTCCCACATATCCGAAATGAGTTTTTCCAAATCCGGATAATCTTTATCAATATCCTCCCCTTCTTTTCGAAGGACCGGATCACCATAGGCCACAATGGGTAAAATCATGCTTGAATTTTCGACAAAAATACAGATTGGCCGTCGATTGCCAAGGCGATTTAACGTTGATCGAGATAATCTTGTAAAATGATAGCCGCACTTATTTTATCGAGGCTTCCCTTTTCGCGGCGTTTCTTCTTTTTCACACCACTATCAATTAAGGCCCGTTGGGCCATCTTTGAGCTAAAGCGTTCGTCTTGGAGCACGATGGCTACCTGGGGGTACTTTTCCTCGAGCTTCTTTTTCCATTCGCGGACGCGCTCAGAATTATCACTATCCCCGCCATCGAGACCCAAGGGTTCTCCCAAAACAATCGTTTCGACGGGGGCCTCAGCTAAAAGAGCCTCCATATAATCGGCCAATTGATCCGTGGCCACCGTCTCTCGCGGGGAAGCAATCATCTGCAAGGGGTCCGTTTCCGCCACGCCGGTTCTTTTTCCACCAATATCTAGGGCAATCACTTTGGCCATTCTTCCTACTTTTGCACAAAAGTAAGACAGCAAAATGAAGGAGCATCAAAGCTTAATAGAATCTGCTTGGGAAGATCGTTCCCTTTTAGAAAAAACCGAAACCGTAAAAGCGATTGAGGACTGTATCGAAGCCATCGATAAAGGGGCGCTGCGCTGCGCCGAAAAGGTAGACGGTGAATGGATCGTGCACGAATGGGTGAAGAAGGCGGTAATCCTTTATTTCCCAACGCGTAAAATGGAAACCATTGAAGCGGGTCCCTTGGAGTTTCACGATAAGATTCCCTTGAAGCGCGATTACGAAAAACTAGGCATTCGAGTAGTACCGCATGCCGTAGCGCGCTATGGAGCTTATGTTTCACCTGGCGTTGTAATGATGCCATCCTATATAAATATTGGGGCTTATGTTGATGCGGGTACCATGGTCGACACCTGGGCTACCGTTGGAAGCTGTGCCCAAATTGGAAAAAACGTACACCTCAGTGGCGGGGTCGGCATTGGAGGCGTACTCGAACCCGTTCAGGCTTCACCGGTAATTATTGAAGACAATTGTTTCATCGGTTCGCGTTGTATTGTTGTGGAGGGTATTCGCATTGAAGAAGAGGCTGTTTTAGGGGCTAATGTGGTGCTAACGGCATCCACCAAGATTATCGATGTAAGTGGTCCTGAGCCCAAAGAAATTAAGGGTTATATCCCCGCCAGATCGGTTGTAATTCCAGGTACCATGCCTAAGAAATTTCCAGCAGGCACCTACCAAGTTCCCTGCGCTCTAATTATTGGTCAGCGTAAGGAAAGTACCAACAAAAAGACTTCCTTAAACGAAGCCCTTAGAGATTACGGCGTTTCAGTCTAATATGAGGGTCAGCTTCAAAATGAAATCGC
>CBFHRN010000046.1:0-15833 GCA_965658275.1 Croceimicrobium sp. | reverse complement strand
TCGAACGTAATAAAGACCCGCATTATAAGGCGTGCCTTCTTTATGATATTCGGCATTATGCTTTTTAACTCCCTCAACGAATTCTTTTTCGCGACCTATTTTCACCTTAATGTAGGTTAGCTCAACACGGTTCCTTTTAGGACCCTCTTCGTCTTGGGCATTGGCAAAGGCAGGCATAAAAAATGCCAACAGCAATAATCTGTAAATCGCTTTCATTTGATTGATTGGTTTAGTTAATAGCCTCATAAGGTAGACCTTTTATAATGGTTTAAAGACCTGTAAATCAATATTTTAAAAACCTTCTCCCTAATTAGAGTCAAAATCCATGAGCCTTAAACTTAGTCTGGATAAAGCCTGTGGGATAAATGACGGTGAACCAATGAGCTCCTTAGCAAGCAGCTCCAGATAAGGCCAGTAAAATCAACACGATTTCTATTTACCCACTTTTTCCCACCACTAATAACTATACTTAACTTTCTTTTTTTCAACACAATAGTGCAATACACTTAAAGTAAATTTCGTTTATTGCAGGAAAACTTATCCACATTGTGTGACTTAGTGGGAAATTGTGGGGCAATATTTCTATTTTTGGTTTCATAAGTGGTGAAAAGCTAAAATGCTGAATCTGATAGGAGTACATGAGTGTAAAATGGATGCGAAAGGTCGTGTGGGCATACCCAGCGGGCTTAAAAAGCAGCTATTACCCCTACTCGATCAAGGCTTTATTGTTAAGCGCAGCGTTTTTCAAAACTGTTTGGAATTGTATCCTATGCAAGAATGGGAGCAAACCATGTCCAAGGTGAATAAGCTCAACCGCTTTGTAAAAAAGAATAATGATTTCATCCGCATGTTCACGGCCGGAGTGAAGCTGATAGAAGTCGACGCAAGTGGTAGAATTAATGTCCCCAAAGACTTAATGAGCTTCGCAGGACTTCAAAGTGAACTCGTACTTTCGGCCTCGGTGGGCACCATAGAAATATGGGATAAAGCTCGCTATGAAGAATCCATTAGCGACCCTGCAATCGACTTTAGTCAGCTTGCGGAAGAGGTAATGGGCGGCCTTAAGGACGAATCGGATGGACTATCATAAGCCCGTTCTTTTACATGAGAGTATCGAATTAATGGCTTTAAAGCCTGGAGGGGTTTATGTAGACCTCACCTTTGGCGGAGGCGGTCATAGCCGAGAAATACTTAAGCTACTGGAAGGAGGTCAACTTTTTGGCTTCGACCAAGATCCAGACGCCGTAGCCAACAAGCCTGAAGACGATCGATTCACTTTAATCGAAGCCAACTTTCGACATCTAAAGAAGATGTTACGACTGCACGGGGTGAAAGAGGTTGATGGAATCCTAGGCGACTTTGGAATTTCTTCCCATCAAATTGATGCGGCGGAACGCGGCTTTAGTCTGCGGTTTGAAGCGGAGCTCGACATGCGAATGAATCCCGCCAAGAACTTAAGTGCTAAAACCGTTTGCAACGATTACAGCGAAAAAGGCCTTATTGAAATTCTTCGGAAATACGGAGAAATTAACAAAGCCCACCTAGTAAGCCAGGCCATCATAGAGGCCCGACCTCTAGAAAGTACCTTCGATTTAGTAAAAGCAGTAGAACGCTTCGCCCCTCGAAATAAGCACGGACAATTTTTAGCGCAAGTTTTTCAAGCCATTCGCATTGAAGTAAATGAAGAACTACGAGTGATCGAAGAAATGCTGGAGCAATCCATTGAAGTTCTAAAGCCCAAGGGAAGATTGGTTTGCATTAGCTACCATTCGCTTGAAGACCGAATCGTTAAAAATTTCTTTCGCGCGGGAAACTTTGAAGGCAAACCCGAGAAAGACTTCTATGGCAATTTAATTCGACCCCTCGAACCTATAAACCGAAAACCTATCGCACCAAGCGACACCGAAATAAATGAAAACCCAAGAGCTCGAAGTGCAAAACTGAGAGCCGCAGAACGCCCAATTACGGAATGAAAGAAGCCCAAAATAAAGCAGCTGCAATCGGTAATCTACTTACCGGCCGCTTTTTGGTGCACCCAAAGGTGCTCCAACATTGGCGATTCATTCTGTTCCTATGTGTACTGGCCCTAATCATGACTGCCAGCAGCCACACGGCCGAACAAAAGGTGCATCAGATCTCGCAATTGCGTTCTGAGATGAAAGAGCTTCACTCACAATTTATCGATACACGTTCTCGCCTAATGAACGAGAGTATGGAAAGCAAAGTCTTGAGCCGGGTTGAAGATGCTCAGCTCAACTTAAGAAAGAGTGAACAGCCCCCGTTAGTACTCAAAACCAATAAGGGACCAAAGGAATAATTGCAAGCGCAGAAATCCATATTATCCAGGGCTTTTGTGGTTTACATACCACTAGGAGTCCTAGCCTTCGTAATTCTCAGTAAGCTGTTTAGCATCCAGTTTATAGAGGGACCCGAACTACGAGCGCGTGCCCAGCAAGAAGTAGTTAAAGAAATGAGCATAAAAGCGGAGCGCGGTAATATCTACAGTGTCGACGGTAAGCTTTTAGCCACTTCAATGCCCGTTTACGATTTGCACTTCGACCCTGTAACAGTGGACGAAGAGCTCTTTTTTAATCACCTAGAAGATTTGAGTATTTCTCTTGGCTCATTGCCAGGAAATAAAAATTCCGAACAATGGAAGAACGAACTCATCAAAGCTAGGAATCAAGGCAATCGCTATTTTCTAATCGCTAAAGAACTGAGCTACAACGACCTTCAGAAAATTAAGGGTTACCCAATTTTTAATGCGGGCCGCTACAAAGGAGGCTTGATCATAGAACAGGAGAACTTTCGAAAAATGCCTCTGGGTAAAATTGCCGAACGAACTATTGGGAGAGAACGAAACAATTTTGCTACCGGTTTAGAAGGCGCTTACTCTACCTATTTGGCGGGTCGCGATGGAAAAAGACTCAAACAAAAAATAAGTAAGGGCAATTGGAAACCCCTTAACGATCTCAACGAAATTGAACCGGTAAACGGCTACGATTTGGTAAGCACCATTGATAGTCGCATGCAGGACATTACTCACCACGCTTTATTGGAAATGCTAGAACGCCAAGAAGCCGATCATGGTTGTGCGGTAGTAATGGATGTGAAAACTGGCGCCATTCGGGCGATAGCCAACTTAGGCAGAACAGAGAAAGGCACCTATTTTGAAAAAAGGAATTACGCGGTTTGGGAAAGCACCGAACCAGGCTCCACCTTTAAGCTTGCCTCCGTACTTGCGCTTTTCGAAGATGGCTACGCCGATACCAACACCCCAGTTGATACCGAAAATGGGGTGTACGAATACCGCGGTTCTAAAATTCGAGATAGCAACAACAAAGGCTATGGCAAAACAAGCCTTGAAGTGGCATTTGAGAAATCGAGCAATGTGGGTATCGCTAAGACAGTTATTGACCATTACGAAAAGCAACCGGAACGTTTTATCGATCGTCTTTACAGTATCGGGCTCCACAACAAACTTGATCTTGACATTAAGGGAGAGGGAGAACCCCGAATCCCAAAACCGGCGGATCCAGATTGGAGCGGAATCTCCCTACCGTGGATAAGCTTCGGTTACCAAGTAAGCTTCACCCCACTTCAAATTTTGAGCTTTTACAATGCGATTGCCAATGATGGCGTCCTGGTAAAACCACGCTTTCTAGAAAGTATCCGTGAACATGGTCGTGCCATAGAATCGATGAAAACCGAGGTTCTAAATCCAGCAATCTGCTCCCCCAGCACCCTCAAAAAATTACAAAACCTATTGGAAGGCGTAGTAAGTGATGGAACCGCTTGGCGCGGAGCAGACGCCGTATGCCAATTAGCCGGCAAAACGGGTACCTGCCAATTGAATTACTGGAAGAGAGAAACGAAGGAATACCAAGCCTCTTTCGCGGGTTACTTCCCAGCAGACAACCCTCAATACTCCTGCATTGTGGTGGTCAACAAACCACAAAAAGGCTATTACGGATCAACAGTAGCCTTCCCTGTATTTGAACGCATCGCTGAGAATATTTTCCGCAACACACCACAAATTGCGCCTCAGCCCGAAAAACAACTCTATGCCCTTTTAGAAAATAAGGACCCCAATCCTCAACTAGAAAAAGATTTAAAAGTAATGCCTGAGCTTTCTGGAATGAATGGCGCTGAAGCCATCAGCCTTCTAGAAAACGCCGGCTACAGAGTAAGTACTACAGGCCTTGGCAAAGTGGCATGGCAATTCCCACCTGCCCAGACCCCATTAGAGTCCAATCCATTAATAGAACTCAAGCTGCAATGAAATTACTGAAGGATCTATTATACGGTGTTGCACTTACAGAACGTATAGGCGGAACACAAGTTGCGGTTAGCAAAATTTGCTTTGACTCAAGGACGGTGATCAAAGACGCACTATTTGTTGCTGTTAAAGGCACACAAGTAGATGGACATGAATACATCGAGAAGGCTATTGAACTTGGGGCCCGCTCCATACTCTGCGAGGAATTACCCCAAGAGATAAACGAAAAAGTGAGCTATATCGCCGTTAAAAAAAGTGATAAAGCCTTAGCGCAAGTAGCAGCAAACTTTTACGAGAACCCCTCTGAAAAATTGAAGCTCGTAGGCGTAACGGGTACCAATGGTAAAACCACAACCACTACGCTACTCTATCAACTATTCATGCAGCTTGGTAACAAAGCGGGGTTGCTTTCTACCGTAAAAGTTTGTGTGGGAAAAGAAGAATTCCCTGCAACTCATACTACACCGGATCCCGTTCAAATAAACTACTACCTAGACAAAATGGTAAAAGCCGGCTGCAAGTTTTGCTTCATGGAGGCGAGTAGCCATGGCATCCACCAAAGACGCACCGCTGGCTTAAAATTTGAAGGAGCGGTATTCACCAATATTAGCCACGACCATCTCGACTACCACGGCAGTTTTGAAGACTACATAAAAGCGAAAAAACGCCTTTTTGACGAGTTGCCACGAAATGCATTTATGCTTACCAATGCCGATGAAAGACACGGCATGACTATGGCGCTTAACACCAAGGCCAAAGTGTATTCTTTCGGCCTGAAAAGCGATGCGGATTTTAAAGGTCGAATTTTAGAGCACCAGCTCAATGGTATGCTAGTTCGATTAGACAAGCACGAAGTTTGGACAAAGCTCATCGGCAAATTCAATGCCTCCAATCTCATTGCCATTTACGGAGTAGCCTGTCTCCTTGATCAAGACCCCTTGCAAATAGCTACTGCTATCAGCAGTCTTCAATCCGTAGCTGGAAGATTCCAATACATTCAGAAGAATGAGTTAACGGCTATCATCGATTATGCGCATACCCCAGACGCTTTGGAAAATGTTCTAAAAACCATTGAAAGCATTCGAACGAAAAATGAAAAAGTGATAACCGTAGTTGGTTGCGGAGGGAATCGCGATAAGAGTAAAAGGCCTGAAATGGCTCGTATTGCCGCTGAGTATAGCGATCAAGTTATTCTCACCTCAGACAATCCCCGCTATGAAGACCCCGAGCTAATTATTGAAGAAATGCAAGCCGGGATAGCCATGCACCTCAGCCATAAAGCACTTAAAATCACTAATCGAAAGGAAGCCATCCGAACGGCGGTTAGTTTGGGTCAAAGCAAAGACATTATCCTGATTGCGGGAAAAGGCCACGAAACCTATCAAGAAATAAAAGGAGAACGCTTTCCCTTCGATGACTTAGCCATAGCCAAGGAAACACTAGATCAAAAATATTCAAGCTAATGCTTTATTACTTATTCAATTATCTAGACCAAGCCTATAATTTACCCGGCGCCGGAGTATTTCAATACATCACCTTCCGCGCTGCGATGGCACTTATTGTCTCTTTAGTGATTTGTTTGCTTTTCGGCAAAAGTCTTATCGGGATGCTACAGCGAAAGCAAGTAGGTGAATCTATTCGCGATTTAGGTCTGGAGGGCCAAGCTGAAAAGGCCGGAACCCCCACCATGGGCGGATTGATTATCCTCATGGGCATTCTTATCCCCACCCTACTTTTTGCTAAGCTGGACAATGTTTACATCATCATGTTACTGATTACCACCATTTGGATGGGAGCCGTTGGCTTTTTAGATGATTACATCAAAGTTTTCCGTAAAAACAAGAAAGGCCTCCCTGGCAAGTTCAAGGTCGTGGGTCAGGTTGGCTTAGGAATTATTATTGGAGGCATTCTTTATTTCAATCCCAATGTAACGATTAAGCCGCGTGTTCAAGGACCTCAAGTAATGGAAATAGAAGGAGTAAGAGCCCAAACTCTTCCTCAATATGGAGAAGCGGCTAAGTCCCTAAAAACCACCATACCTTTTGTTAAGAATAACGAGTTCGATTACCAAAGTCTAATTGAATGGATGGGTCCATTAGCCGAGAAATACGCATGGCTGCTCTTCATACCCATTGTAATTTTTATCATTACCGCTGTTTCGAATGGCGCCAATTTAACCGATGGTATCGATGGATTAGCTACGGGTACGTCCGCAATCATTGGCATAGCCTTAGGCATCTTCGCCTATGTTTCGGGCAGCATAATTTTCGCGGATTACCTCAACATTATGTATATCCCAAATACTGGCGAATTAGTAGTTTTCATCGCTGGTTTTGTGGGAGCCTGCATTGGGTTTTTGTGGTATAACACGCACCCGGCTCAAGTTTTTATGGGAGACACGGGTAGCCTAACCTTGGGTGGCATTATCGCTGTTTTTGCCATTGCGATACGCAAAGAACTTTTAATTCCCGTGATCTGCGGAATTTTCCTAGCCGAAAACCTGTCGGTAGTGATGCAGGTCAGCTATTTCAAATACACCAAGAAAAAATTCGGAGAAGGCAAGCGCATTTTCTTAATGTCGCCGTTGCATCACCATTACCAGAAAAAAGGATTTCACGAATCCAAAATTGTAACTCGGTTTTGGATTATTGGAATCTTCTTAGCCGTATTAAGTTTTGTAACCCTTAAGCTTCGTTAACCTTTGCCTAAACGATTAAACATATCGATTCTTGGCGGAGGTGAAAGCGGCTTCGGCGCTGCCCTTCTAGCACATGTTAAAGGACATAATGTGTGGCTTAGTGATGGCGCGATGCTCAAAGAAAAGTACCGTCAGCAGCTAATTGCCAAAAATATCCCCTTTGAGGAAGGCCATCATCATTTAGGTAAAATCCTATCCAGTGATGTAATTATCAAATCACCTGGTATTCCTGAAAAAGCGGACATCATCCAAAAAATTAGATCGGCCAATATCCCAATCATTTCTGAAGTGGAGTTCGCCTACCGCTATTGCCAAGGTAAAATCATTGCCATAACAGGTACCAATGGAAAAACTACCGTTACAAAACTGGTACACCACATCTTAAGCCAGGCCGGCCTAGACTGCGCCTTAGTAGGTAATATCGGGGATAGTTTCGCAGCGAGCGTCGCTGATAGAAGACATGACTATTACGCCTTGGAGGTAAGCAGCTTTCAGCTAGATGATATTGAGGCCTTTAAACCTTACATCTCCATTATCACCAACATTACCGAAGACCACCTCGATCGATATGAATATTCGGTAGAAAAATACGCCGCGGCTAAGCTCCGCATTTTCGAAAACCAGGATGAAAATGATCATTTCATCTATTGCGCCGACGACCCCTTGAGCATAAAGCTCATAGCCCCAAAGGAAATCAAAGCTCAGAAATGGGCCATTTCACTGGATAAAAAAGTGGATAACGGTGCTTATCAAGAATCTGAAAACAATTTAAAAATCATAATCAACAAGCAAGAGGACATGGATATAAACGAACTCGCCCTCCAGGGCAAACACAACCGGTACAACAGCCTCGCTTCTGGCGTTGCTGGTCGCTTATTAAACATTCGCAAAGAAAGCATTCGCGAGAGCCTATCTTCTTTTGAAAGTGTAGAACATCGACTAGAACCTGTTTTGGAAATTTATGGAATCAACTTCATAAACGACTCTAAAGCTACTAACGTAAACTCAACTTGGTATGCCTTAGAAAGTATGCAGAGACCGACAATCTGGATTGCAGGTGGAGTGGATAAAGGAAACGACTATTCGCAGCTTATTCCCTTAGTTCAAAATCGGGTGAAGGCCTTGATTTGCCTTGGTGTAGATAATGATAAACTACACCGCGAATTCGACTCCGTTATTCCAATGGTGATCGACGCTGCCAATATGGATGAAGCCGTACGTATGGCTTACAAAATGGGAGAGAAAGGAGACAATGTACTTCTTAGTCCAGCTTGTGCCAGCTTCGACTTATTTGATAACTACGAAGACCGTGGTCGCCAATTTAAAGCAGCAGTAAGAAATTTATAATTGAAAATTTTCGGTCTAAATATCAGGGCAGAAGGCGACCGTAGCCTCTGGGTTTTGAGCATCATTTTAGCGATCATCGGAACCCTAACGGTATACAGCGCCAGTAGCAATCTAGCTTTCAATCAAGGAGGCAGCACTTTTGGTGACTTATTTAAACACAGTGCTTTCCTAATGATTGGCTTTGGGCTGGCCATTGCTATACATCGCCTCGATTATAAGATTTTCGGAGCCCTCGCCAAGCTTTTGATTATCCCCATAATCCTCTTGCTATTGTACACTTTATTCAATGGGGTAAATATTTCAAACGCATCGCGCTGGATCCGTCTACCTTTTGGCCAAACTTTTCAAACTTCCGCCCTAGCTAGTGTAGTGCTCGTTACCTACATCGCACGATACCTTGCGCTTCACAGCTCAGAAGAACTTCGAAGTTTCCGCGGACATTTCTTAGGACTCATTGCTCCCATTCTACTTACAGTAGGACTCATATTACCGGCCAACTTCAGCACGGCTACCCTTATTTTCGGGGTTTGCTATTTAATGTTATACATGGGAGGTTACCCTATCCGTAACCTTCTTATCCTAGCTGGAAGTGGCATTGCCGCCTTGGCGCTTTTCATTCTTTTAGTATTTGCATTTCCAAATATTAGCAACCGGGTTGAAACTTGGAAAACTAGAATTGAAAGCTTTAGCTCGGGCGAGTCTGAAGAAAACTACCAGGTCACCAAAGCAAAAATGGCAATTGCAGAGGGAAATATTGTTGGAAAAGGGCCCGGTAAATCGGTTCTAAAAAACTTCCTGCCGCAGTCGAACTCTGATTTCATTTTTGCCGTAATCGTTGAAGAACTGGGCACGATTGGAGGAGGCTTAATCATCATTAGTTACCTATGGATTCTATTTAGAATTCTCACTATTGCCAACAAAGCCAAAACCAGCTTTGGTAGCTTATTGAGTCTAGGCTTAGGGCTTATTATAATTGCTCAAGCTCTGGTAAACCTCAGTGTTGCTGTAAATCTAATTCCGGTGACAGGACAAACCCTACCCTTGGTCAGCAAAGGAGGAACATCCGTTTGGATGACCTGCCTTGCCTTAGGCATGATTCAAAGCGTTAGTCGTAGCCAAAAAAGTGATGAGACCGAACCCCTAGATGAAGAGACCGATGTGGCACTTGGGTCAAACGAATTAAACACCTCAATAAACTAAGCTATGGCAAAACTTAGATTTATGATAAGTGGTGGTGGCACGGGGGGACATATATTTCCAGCCATTGCGATAGCCGATGAGCTAAAAAAGCGACATCCAGAAGCTGAGTTTCTCTTTGTTGGAGCAAAGGACAAAATGGAAATGGAGAAAGTCCCGCAAGCCGGATATGAAATAAGAGGACTCTGGATTAGCGGTATACAAAGAAGTCTCAGCGCTAAGAACTTAAGCTTTCCATTTAAGCTTCTCAGCAGTCTTTGGAAATCCTATTTTCTTGTCCGGGACTTTAAGCCGGATGCCGTCATAGGCACCGGAGGATTTGCAAGCGGCCCGATTCTATACATGGCAAGCAGAAAGGGAATTCCCTGTCTTATTCAGGAACAAAATTCCTACCCAGGCATCACCAACAAGCTCTTGGCTTCGAGAGTAGAGAAAATATGTGTGGCTTACGACCGGATGAAGCGATTCTTCCCAAAAGAGAAAATAGTTTTAAGCGGCAACCCCCTAAGGGCTGGCTTAGAAAAAAGCCTTCCCGCGACCGCAGAAAAAAAGGAAATGATGGGCTTAGACCCCTCAAAAACAACACTTTTAATATTAGGCGGCAGCTTAGGAGCACGAAGAATTAACCAGCTGATTAGCGAAAGTATCGAAGACTTTAAAGCCTTAAATATCAACCTAGTCTGGCAGTGTGGTAAACTTTACTTTGAAGAACTAAAAGCCAAGCACAGTTCCTTACCGCAACACTTCAAGCTGCAAGCCTTTATTGCCGACATGCAAAAAGCTTATAGCGCTGCGGATATCGTTATAAGTAGAGCAGGCGCCAATACCCTTAGTGAATTAGCAGCAGTTGGCAAGGCCTCTATATTGATCCCTTCGCCCAATGTGGCCGAAGACCATCAAACAAAGAATGCCCAAGCTCTTTGCTCTCATGATGCCGCCCTTCTTTTTGAAGAAAAAGGGGATGCCAAAGCATTGGTGGATATGGTGCGAACACTGGTACAAGACCCTTCAAGAACTCATAGTTTAGAGCGTAATATATCCAAGTTAGCACTACCCCATGCGGCAGAAATAATTGCCGATGAAATTGACCAAATAGTCCAAAATGCTTAATCATCCCAACATATACCTTATTGGAATCGGCGGTATTGGCATGAGTGCTTTAGCCCGGTACTTTCACAGTTCGGGTCGGAAAGTTTATGGATACGACCGATATCGGTCGCCACTTTGTGAAAAGCTGGAAGACGAAGGTTTAAAAATCCACTATGAGGACGATGTCAAGGCTATTCCGACAAGCTTTAAAAGAGAGGATACGCTGGTAATTTATACGCCCGCTATACCCGATGACCACAAGGAATATAACCATCTCAAGAATAAAAACTACGAACTCAAAAAACGAGCTCAAGTTCTTGGTGAAATAGCTCAGCTGCATCGCTGTTTAGCCGTGGCTGGAACCCATGGAAAAACAACAACCTCCAGCTTATTAGCGCATTTATTTCGTTTCAACGAGAGAGGTATTAGTGCCTTCCTTGGCGGGATAAGCACTAATTATGGCACCAATTTCTGGGGTCAAGATGATACTGACCTTTTGGTGACTGAAGCAGATGAATACGACCGGAGCTTTTTAAATTTAAAACCGACTGCGGCAGTCATTACCTCAACCGATGCGGATCATTTAGACATATATGAAAACGATGAAGACCTTAAAAAGACCTTTTCGGAATTCGCAGATTCGGTTAGCGAGCTTTTATTGGTTAACGAAAAAACAGAATTAACGGGCGGTCTTAAGTATGGCTTTAATCCCGACAGTTCCTATTTTGCCGATTCGATCCGAGTAGAAGAGCACGTATTTGTGTTCGATCTTGTATACCCGCAAGGAAGGATAAAAGATATTCGATTCCCCTTACCTGGCCGTCATAATATTGAAAATGCAGTAGCCGCCTCAGCCTTAGCACTAAAATATGGCCTTAATGAAGAGGAGTTGAAGGCTGGTTTGGAAAACTTCAAAGGCGTAAAGCGACGGTTCGAATATCACATCAAGCAGGAAAATCTGGTTTATATCGATGACTATGCTCATCATCCTAGTGAAATTAGTGCCTTGGCAGATGCGGTGAAGGAACTCTATCCTAATCGAAATATCACCGCCATATTTCAACCGCATTTATTCAGCAGAACCCGCGACTTTTTGGATGGTTTTGCGGAGAGCCTGAGCGCTTTCGATGAAGTAATCCTATTGGAACTCTACCCGGCTCGTGAGAGACCGATTGCTGGAATCAACTCCAAAGCACTTCTGGATAAAATTGAGCGGGCCCCGAAATCCTTAATGGCACGACAAGAAATCATCAATCGCTTTAGCAGCGCGAAACCCGAGGTGATACTTACTATTGGTGCAGGAGATATCGATCAGCTTATTGGACCTCTAAAAATTGCCTTATTGAAATGAAAAAGTGGCAATACATAAGCCTGTGGGTCGCTGGATCAATCACCTTTCTATTGCTAATTTCTTGGTCTCAAGGGAGGTACCATCAATTACGCATTAGTTCCGTCGAACTGGAGTTTAAAAACAGACAGGAAAAATCATTTTTAGACCCTTCAGAAATATACCAAATCATCGATTCTGAATATGGGGAAATCGAGGGATTATTGATGCTAGAAATTAACAAGTCGTTGTTAGAAGAAAGCATTGAGTATCACCCCACTATCGCAAAAGCAGAAGTATATTCGGACTTAGATGGTAGATTGTGGATAATGCTATGGCAACATGAACCATTAGCCAGAGTAATGAATGAAAATGGCAGTCATTATCTCTTGGAAGATGGATTAAAAATGCCCTTAAGTCAGCATTATTCCGAAGCCGTTCCACTGGTAAGCGGTGCTTTAACCCCAGAGAGAGCCAAGGAGATCGCCGACTTTTTTGAAGGATTAAAAAAGGACGCATTCTTCACCAAGGCCTTTAGTGCACTTGCCTGCGATGAAGATGGAAATTGGATACTGTATCCCGAAAAAGGGGATTTCAAAATTCGAATGGGCGAGCCAAAGAATTTAGATAAGAAGCTTCGGAAGTTGCGCGTTTTTTACGAACAAGCTCCGATAAACGAAGACATAAAAACAATACGGGAAATTGACCTTCGCTTTGATGGTCAACTAATCTGTCGCAAAAGATAGTTATGAATCCGGGAGAAATTGCAGTTGGCTTAGACATAGGAACCACCAAAATTGTGGCCATGATTGGTCGCAAAAACGAATTTGGTAAACTTGAGATCGTCGGAATTGGTAAAGCGAGATCCCTCGGCGTGCAGCGCGGGGTAGTAACGAATATCGTTAAAACCATAGAATCCATCAAAGAGGCCGTTGAAGAAGCAGAAGCCCAAAGTGGAATCGACGTATCATCGGTCGTAGTTGGAATTGCCGGACAACACATTCGCAGCACACAACATAGCGATTACATCAATCGTGCAAACCCAGATGCCGTAATTGAAGACCACGATCTTCAGGAACTTATAGATAATGTCCACAACCTAGTAATGCTGCCCGGTGAAGAGATTATTCATGTCTTACCTCAAGAATACAAAATTGATGGACAGGCGGATATTCGAGAGCCTAAAGGCATGTATGGGAGTCGCCTCGAAGCAAACTTTCACATTGTTGTAGGTCAGATTTCTTCAATAAAAAATATCGGCCGCTGCGTTCGATCGAGCGAGCTGGAAATTTCAGACATCACCCTTGAACCATTAGCTTCGGCAGAAGCGGTTCTTTCCCAAGAAGAAAAAGAAGCCGGTGTTGTGCTTGTTGACATTGGTGGCGGAACCACCGATGTAGCCATTTTTAAAGATGGAATTATCCGCCATACCGCCGTAATACCTTTCGGAGGGAATGTGATTACCGAAGATATCAAGGAAGGATGCTCTATCATTGAAAAGCAAGCCGAACTTTTGAAAATTAAGTTTGGTTCAGCTTGGCCAGGTGAAAACAAGGAAAACGAAATCGTAAGCATTCCAGGTTTACGAGGGAGAGAGCCCAAGGAAATCTCCATGAAGATGCTCTCCAAAATCATCAATGCTCGGGTCGTAGAAATCATTGAACAGGTATATCTCGAAATCAAGAATTACGGCTACACCGAGAACAAGAAAAAACTTATTGCGGGAATCGTTCTTACTGGTGGCGGTTCACAATTAAAGCATATCAAACAACTGGTTGAGTTTGTGACCGGAATGGATACTCGTATTGGCTATCCAAACGAACACTTAGCCAGCACCAGCAATGACGACCTTTCTTCTCCGATATATGCAACTGCCGTTGGTCTAGTTTTAAAAGGCCTTGAAGGTCAATCAAGACGAGCAGCTTTGCAGCTTGAAGAGGAGCAAGAAGAAACAACTACTAAAGAGACAAGTACAGAAAATCCGGAAACACCAAATTCGGAAATTGAAGAGCACAACCCCTCTCAGGAAGAAGAACATGATGAAATGCCGGAAGGCAAGAAAAAGAAATCAAGTTCGACTTCGGTATTTGAGAACTGGGCCAACAAATTCAGGAACTTTCTAAATGAGGACTTGTAAGAAATGAGCGACGCAAATAATCAGGATATGATGCCTTTTGACCTTCCCAAAAACAAATCTTCCGTCATCAAGGTACTTGGTGTAGGAGGAGGAGGTAGCAATGCGGTAAACCACATGTACGCAGCCGGAATTAACGGAGTAGATTTTGTGGTTTGTAATACCGATGCCCAAGCACTGGAAAACAGCCCAGTGCCTAATAAATTCCAATTAGGGGTAAGCCTGACCGAGGGACTCGGGGCTGGCGCAAATCCCGAAGTTGGCCAAAAAGCGGCTCAAGAAAGTCTCGATGAGATCTCCAAGCTCTTGGAAACCAATACAAAAATGCTTTTCATCACGGCAGGAATGGGCGGTGGTACTGGAACAGGGGCTGCTCCTGTTATTGCCAAAGCCGCCAAAGACCTTGGTATTTTAACCGTTGGAATAGTTACCAGTCCGTTCCTCTTTGAAGGACGTATGCGCCAAGAGCAGGCCGAAAAAGGAATCGAATCTCTGCGCTCAAATGTCGATTCTTTAGTGGTCATCAACAACAATAAACTGCGAGAAGTCTACGGTAATCTTGGTTTCAAAGCAGGCTTTGCGAAGGCAGATGAAGTCTTATCGACCGCAGCTCGTGGCATTGCAGAGGTAATTACCCATCATTACACTACGAACATCGACTTACGCGATGCTCGAACTGTACTAGCCAACTCCGGCACGGCGATTATGGGCGCCGCAACCGCGCGCGGTGACAATCGTGCTAAAGAGGCTATAACGGCTGCCTTAGACTCACCACTACTCAACGACAATCATATTCGAGGCGCTAAGAATGTTTTGTTGCTCATCGTCTCTGGTCATGATGAAATCACCATCGATGAAATTGGTGAGGTAAATGACTATATACAAAACGAAGCTGGCGGAGCTGCCAATATCATAATGGGTATTGGAGAAGACGAAAGTCTCGGTGACGACGTAGCCATTACCATTATTGCTACGGGTTTCAATCCTGATCAGCAAAAGCAAGTCATTGGCAAGGCTCCAGAAAAAATTGTTCATCCTTTGGAGGACGACCAGGCCATTAGCACTTCCTTGTATGACAAACCCATCCAAATGGACGAAGAGGATAGTGATTCCCTATTAGACGCCGAACTTGATCGTGCTCTGACCCGAGAACAAGAAAAGCAACAAGAGGTACAAGCATCACTATTCGGAGAGCAAGAGGAGTCTTACCCCACCTCTCAACCCCTACCCGAACTTCATCAAGAAGAAGAAGAAGAACAAAAAGAGGTATATAAACTAGAGGAGGAATCACCCGAATTTAAAGGTGGTGAAGAGTTAGAAGAGGAAGTTCCTTTCAATTTTGAAGTACAGGCGGAAACCATTGAAGAAGCAAGTTTTGATTTAGAGGAGGCAACCGAACTGGAACAGGAACCTCAAATTGAGAATGAAATTCCATCCAAAGAAGAAATTGAAGAAGATACTATCCGCTTTGACCTTGGCGAAGAGATGGAAGAAGAGACTGAGAGTATCTTCGAAGGCTTTCCTTTAAGCGATCAAATAAATGCACAAAAGGAAGAAGAAAAAGTGGAAGAACCATTAAATCATCAAGATCCAGAGTTGGAAGATGACGCAATGAACTTTGACTTCTTCACCATTGATCAAAAAGAAGAAGACCTGTCTACTCCTGCTGAAATGGAACCATCCGAGGAAGGGGAAGAGGAAGCCATGCCAACAAACTATGAGGCTCCTCAACGAAAAGTATATAGTCTTTCCGACTATGAAG
>CBFHRN010000045.1:0-16054 GCA_965658275.1 Croceimicrobium sp. | reverse complement strand
AAAAAGCGATTTTGGATGGCTGTTTTTGGTGAAGATGCCCTTTAATACTCCTGATTTAGTTTGGGATGGGATTCGACCACCGGAAGGTCACTTAAGCCTATGTACTCAGGATGAAAACATTGCATTTGCAGATCTAGATGCAGCCAATGACTTCGAAAATCTATCCACCGATTTAAGTACCTACCAGTGCTCTGCGGAGGCTTGGGCATTAGACTTGAGTTCCTTATGAAAAAGTTTAGCTTTTTTATACTCCTCCTTGCCATTGTAGCTTGTCAAGAAACGAGCCCGGATAGGATAGTGAAAAAAGGCAGTTTGGAAACGGCCCACCAAAATGACTACCCAGAAAACCTCTCGGAGTGGAATCTTTTTAAAAAACCGCTTTATGCTTTAAACCCCTCGGAGGGTTTAATACCTTATGACTTAGCATCTCCCCTCTTCACGGATTACGCTCAAAAATCTCGTTTTCTCAAAGTTCCGAAAGACTCCATAGTAAAGTACCATGCCCAAGAGGTAATGGATTTCCCAGAGGGAAGCATCCTCGTTAAGAACTTCTTTTACAATGACAATCAATTGGAAAAATTTAGGGTAATTGAAACGCGATTGCTTATTCATGAAAGAGAGGGCTGGAAAGCTTTATCCTATGTTTGGAACGAAGATCAGAGCGAGGCAAAAAGGAGCTTAAGCGGGGCAAGTATTCCCCTCGATCTCAAAAGACCCAATGGCGAAATCCTTCATTTTAATTATTCAGTACCTAATGAAGTTCAATGTAAAAGTTGCCATGAACTGAATGGTAAGATAAGTCCGATCGGCCCCAAAGGCCGTCAGTTAAATCATAAAATAGCTTATGGTTTTAAATTACTCAATCAATTGGAGCACTGGCAAGAACGAGGTATACTAAACGATTGGCCCGGAGCTGAAAACAGCCCCAAAATGGTGAACTACCAATCCAGTCATGAAGAACTAAACCTACGTGCCCGAGCCTATTTAGATATTAATTGCGCCCATTGCCATAGGCGCGAAGGTCCCGCGAAAAATTCAGGGCTTTACCTGACCTATGAAGAAAAGTCAAACTATAAACTAGGCTTTAACAAGCCTCCCGTTGCGGCTGGCCGAGGTTCGGGCGGCAAGACTTATGCCCTGGTCTCGGGAAAGGCGGAGGAGTCTATTTTATACCACCGAATGCAGTCTCTTGACCCGGGTGTTATGATGCCCGAATTAGGTCGAAAGTTAGCGCATCAGGAAGGCTTAGTTTTGATAAAGAAATGGATCGACTCTGACCCTCTGGCCATGAAAGAGTAGGAAGGACAATCTCCTTTTTAATAGTGCGTTATTTCAAAGTACAATCTTAAATCAAATGAAGAAACTGCTTCAAATCCCCGAATTCTATTTTGCGGCCTCAGCCCTAATCCTTACTTATAAAGCACCTGTGGGAATGCAGGTTCTATGTCTTACTATCGCCCTCCTCTTTTTAGCCCAAGCTTATTTTAAACCGCGATTTGTGGGTCAGGCCTTAGGGGTTATTTTATTTCTCTTAAACCTAATTTTCCTTGCCGCTCTTAGCAGTGAATTCCTTGAATTTCCAAATCCCGCGGAGGGACTAAGCTTAATTGGCTTCGGACTTTTCCTTTGGATTCTAAATATGCTAATGACCGCGCTTCTTTTTTACAAATACCGAGGGCGGTCAGTCGCTTAAATAACTGCCATTAATTACCGGGAATCGCTGCCCCCAGACTCTTTAAAACCAAATTGTTAACATTATTCGCGTCAGGAGCATGCAGTACAATGGAAGTACCGCCATCACTTGCATTTAGGATAAAGCTAAAACCATTTACATCGGCTACCGTTTTAATCGCTTTATCTAAATCATCATAAATAGGATTGTATAAATCTGCCTGCTTTTGTTGCACCTTTTGTTCGGCCTCCTTCTGAAAGGTACTAATCCCATTTTCCAATTGCTTTAATTGAGCCTGCTTCGCTTGCAACTGCGCCTCAGTAGCATTGCCATCTTGCGTCATTTTTTCGAAATCTGCAAAAGCAGCTTGAAACTCCACGTATTTCGCCTTTAATTCTTCTGCCAATTGAGCCTCATAAGCGACGATATCTTGCTCAGCCTTAGCAGTAGCCGGGTAATTCGCCAATATATACTCGACATTACAGTAACCTATCTTTTCGGAAGGTGACAACATAGAACTTAGGATTATAGAAAGGCTTACCGTGTTTCGAGCGCCGAATCCATGCTTACCGTGTTTCTGGTAATGTTAGCAGGAGCCTACATGATGTACTCGACTTATTCGACGATTTATTATTCCTAAAAGCCCTTCCGATATAGGTTGGCCAAAGGTTTAAAACCTTTTCAAGGCTAATTTCCAACGTTTTAAAATCGGAATCCTTCGCTTAGCACGGTAACTACGACGTGCAAAATCCACCAGCTTTTGGTCAAATGCATTTAAAGACTCAATCGCTAACCGATAATCCCTATCCACCTGCTGCCATAAATCCTCTGACTTACGGCGGTTTAATCGTGGTTGATAATAGCTTTCGAAACCCAATTTTAAACTCAAATCCAAAGCCGCTTCGGGCATATCTTCAGCGGTTGCTATCCAATCAAATTTCGACAAATTAGCCAAGGCCTTCCGAAAAACAGTTTCGTCGACCCTTTCCTCATGCCAAATACCGCTTAACATTCTACATTGCCAATTGTCCGCAAAACTGGATTCTAAATAATCCTCAAAACTTTTATACCTATAAAACTCCTCCCGCAATCGAGGCTCTTTACTGTAAGCCAGGTGCACGTACCTCGAAATCACTCGATCCGAGGCATCGCGCAAAAGCGTGGCTTTGAAATAGTCAGGGTCGTTTAATTTTTCGATGAGATTATAGGAAAAGTGACCATGAATAAACAGCTTTTCTTCCTTGATGGCCTTCGTTATGGCTTCTTGATCATCGCCTGCTAAAAGGGCACTATTCTCCAAACGATACTCCTGATGTAGGATATTAACCAGAGAAGTACCCGCCGTTTTAGGCAAGTGCAGAAAAATTATCTTTCTTTGGTTACTCATTTAGAAAAATGCGTCCTCCGTTTATCATTATTGGCATGCACCGCAGTGGCACCTCTTTCCTAGCAAAGGTACTGGAAAGATCAGGTATTTTTATGGGGCTTATTAAAGACCCCAATTTCGAAGCCATGCACTTCCTAAGTGTGAACCAACAGGTTTTTTGGGCTGCCCAATTTGATTGGCACAAGCCTGGCGTTCCTGCCAAAGAATATTGGACAAATTTTAAGGCTGACCTGCTCTATCAAGAACACTATCGTCTTAATGGCCGATGGGCGCGATTTAAACAATGGCTGCGCCGCGAAGACTGGGGTTGGAAAGACCCCCGTAATACCTTCACCTTGGATATGTGGCTGGATATGTATCCTGGTGCCAAGGTCATTCATATATATCGAAAATCTGAGGAAGTAGTGAAGTCTTTACAAAGACGAAATGAGCGAAAAGGAGAGGTGTTTGCAGAAGAACTTAAAGAAGAAAGCTTCTGTCTAAACCTGCATCAACACTACGTAAATCAAGCGCGGACTTACGCCAAATTGGGGGATCAGTATCTAGAAGTAGACTATCAAAAGCTCTGCGATCTTGACCCTGAAACTATCGCTCGGCTCGAGAAATTCACTGGAAAGCAGATCGAACCGCAGCTCAAAGAATTAGTACATGCCTAAGGTTTCTATTATTGTTCCAAACTATCAGCATGAGGCCTATCTAGAAAAAAGGCTGAGCTCCATTGAAGCGCAAAGTTTTAAGGATTACGAAGTCATTTTACTCGATGATGGAAGCAAAGATGCCAGCCCAGAGCTACTCAAAAAATTTGCAGCGAAATACCCAGCGGCACAACTCATAATAAATGAGAAGAACTCGGGTTCACCATTTGTGCAGTGGAATAAGGGAGCAGACATAGCTAAAGGCGACTATTTATGGATCGCCGAAAGTGATGATTACTGCGAAGCTCATTTCCTCACAGAGATGGTCAACTTGATGGATCAGCATCCCCAAATGGGAATCGCCTATTGTCATTCCATGATGGTAGACGAAAAGGGGCAAAACCTAAACTCCTATGCCGAAAACCTGGCTTTCATTTTTAAAACCAATGCCTGGCAAAGTGATTTTGTAAAAAAAGGCAAAGAAGCTTGTCAACAATGGCTTTTTCATCATAATCCGATTCCTAATGCCAGTGGAATTCTCATCCGCCGTAAGGCTTACCAGGAAGTAAATGGCGCCGACCCAAAATTTCGATTAAACGGCGACTGGCACCTGTATGCTAAGATCCTTTTATACTACGATTTAGGCTTCATCAATAAAGAGCTAAACTATTTTAGGGTCCACCAAAAGACCCAAAGAACAAAGTCGCGAAAACGCGCCTCCGTATATGAGGAGCTTTATGCTATAAACACCTTACTGCGCAAAGCTTTGCCAGAAGCAACAGATGATGCCGAACGTTCCTTAGATGAGTTTGGAAATTGGTGGATTGGCAACCTACCCTACCATAGCTGGTCTGCCGAAAACTGGCGCATTAATCGAAAAATGTACCGCATTTTTAGGGCTCGAAAAAAACCGTTGGCTTGGCGCATTTTTCTAACCTACATCATCTCCTATTTAAGAGATTTCCTGAACTTTATCGGGCTCTTAAAACCATTAAAAAAGCTACGGTCTCAAATTTGGCCTGAAAAATATTGGGATAAATGAATAAGCCCTTCTATTCTGTAATTATTCCGGTTTACAATGCCGCTGAAACCATTGAAGACTGCCTCGAATCGGTCTTAGAACAAAGCTTCACCGACTACGAGATTATCGTAGTTAATGATGGAAGCCACGATCAATCCAAGAAAATTATAGGGCAAGTTTTAAGGGATTCGGGGCGAACTTACCAGGTCATTCATCAAGAAAACAAAGGCTTGGGAGCTAGCCGCAATAAAGCCATTAGCGAAGCCCAAGGGCGCTATTGCGCTTTGCTTGACGCTGATGACTTATGGCATCCAAAAAAATTAGAGTCTTGCTACCAATATCTTAGCAAAGATCCCGATTGCGATGTGCTTTACCATGCGGTAGATAACTTCGGCTTAAAAGCGGATAAGCCCCGTTTGGTATACCCTATTAAAAATGCCCAAGAAATCTTGGAAAGAGGTCTGCCCATTGTTCCATCTGCGAGCATTATAAAACGAGAAACAGCTTTAGCTTTCCCTTTTCAAACCGAAAGTAAATACCACGGAGCAGAAGATCTTTTTTTATGGCTAGAGATGCTTGAAGCAAATAAGCAGTTTTGCTATTGGCCAGAAGCGAAAACTTATTACCATGAAGACGGAGGCATGAGCTCTCGTTTAGAGGAACACCTTAAAAAAGTGGAGGCGGTTTACGAGCACTTCCATGAAAGAAAGCTTTTTCCACGCACCAGTTTTGAGCGTGCCATGCAACGCAAGTACTACGAAGCGGCGCGTTTTTGTCAAAAACGAGGGTTGCATCATCGGGCCCATCATTACTACTCGGCGGCCGATTCGCGCAGTTTTAAAATCTTGGGCTTACGCCTGATGAATTTTTTAGGGTTAAAATGGTAATTATTGAATGCCTCGCTTGATACGATAAGCGCGGATGTAATCCTCTGGTCTTTCCAGGGGTCCACTTTGTTGGAGATGTTCCATCATCGCACTAAATCGACCATGCTCGGAATAGGTTTGCAAAGCACCCCGTATAGCAGTCGCTAAGTCTTGCTGGTAGCGCTGGTCGCCCGACCGAGGCTCGTGCATATTCAAGGCTTCCAAGGCATCAGCGAACTCTTTCCTTTGCAAATGAATCTCTGCCTTTAACAACAAAAGCATTTTAAATTGCGGTGATATTTCCAATCCTCTTGCAGCATAATCTAAAGCTTGTTCCAGTTCATTTTGCCTCGCATAGTATTGCGCGAAAGATTCATAGACCAAAATATTAAAGGGAGCATCCTTCATCGATTGTTCCAAATCCTCAAAAGCCTCTTGAGGCCTATTGGTAAAGAGATAGCCCTTGGCCGAATAATAATTTAGAGGGTTCGCGTAATTATCGACAGTATACCAATCACTGTATACCTTCTCGGCTGAAGTAACAATAGCCGCGGCATTCTGAGAAGCATTAGCTTGCAAAACCGCTTCCATTCCCTGCTCCGCCTTAAAGCGTTGGTAATTCACGAAAAAAGCGAATAGCACTAGGACAACCGCTAAATAACTCGGCCATTTTGCCTTCCATTCGGCTTTCGCCTGATGGCTGATAAAGGCAAGCATGATCATCAGCCATAAAGTATGAGGAGCCCTTTCAATCGGAAAATCGCCGAAGGAGAAGCTCGCATAGGCGAGCAGTCCAAATAAGGCGGCCATATTTAAATAGCGATAGGAGCCTTGCGACGCTTTAAGGTTCTGAATAACCTGACGAAAGGCAAAAAAGAAAAGGGCCAGGAATGCTAATAAAGCAAAGGGACCCGCCTCTGCCCAAATCCATAAATAGTCATTATGAGGTCGCTGGATATGGGTAATCCCTTGACGGGTATTTTCGTCCACTTCGTTGAGCCCGTATTTCGGGAAATACAGTCTCCAATTCCCGAGTCCCACTCCACTAAGCGGTTTCTCCTCAATCATCGCCTGGGTATTCTCCCAAAAAACTAAACGCTTTTGCACATTACTACTATTGGTAAAGCCTGCTTTAATTTGAGGCGACAGAAATAAAGCGGCCAGTATCACTAAGGCTAAAGCACTTAGTCCGATTGCCCATTTCTTGGAGATTTGAAGATCTTTGGGTTTGCTGATTTGCAAAACCAGGGCCGTTAGACCTGAGGCCACGATTAATCCCAACCAAACCCCACGGGTACGCAATACAAAAAGCTCTACGATTAATATAATCGCAAGCACCATGGCACTCTTGGACCACATTCCTTTTAAACCAGCCCAAGCCGCCAAAACAAATGGGAAGGAAAGCATAAGAGCAGAGGCCAATAAGTTCTTATGACTAAAAGTCCCCGTGATGGTATAAATATCGTCAAAGAACTCGCCAGAGGCTAAAGACTTTAGTAATTGAAATAAGGTGGGTAACGCCGCCACACCGGCAAAGAGCACTGCTGCCTTCAGTAAATCTTCCCCATTAATTCGTTTCAAGCGAAAGGCTATTTCTAAAACCACAAAAGCAGGAATAAAACTCGCATAACGTGCTAAGCTGCCCCAAGACTCCGAAATATTAAGTGCGGAAAAAGCTGAAAGAATCAAGAATAGTAAAAATAGACCTAGACTTAAGACCGGTAGTTTGGTCAATTGAATCGATTTCAAATCTTTCCAAAGTAAGACCAGACCGCTTAGGACAAATAAATCCAACAGCAAAAAACGGGATAAAAGCGTATCATCTTGTAAAGATGGAACCTGCAATAGAGGCAACAGGGCCATGAAGGCCATAAATAGATACGAGAATGTCTTAGAAGGCTTAGCCATGAAATCGTTTTGCGCTAAAGTAAAAATTCATGTCTTTGCCTGTATAAAATAAAATCAAAGCCTTCTAGGTTCTAATTTTGCAGAAGGAAGCACCCCATGAACGAAGGCCCAAAAAAAGAGCGGAGTTTTTACGACAGTACGCGCTTACATCATCACTATTTTAAGCGGAAAGGATCGTATCGTTTTGCCGCTAAAGGGCTTATACGTCTAATCATTGGCCTCAGCCTATTGGGTTTAAGTGTAGGATTAATTAACCATTACCTTATTGATATAGATAAAGTAATGGAAAGTCTTTTTGCAAACTTTTCGAAGCTCAGCATTCTAATAATATTCTTTGTGAGCGAAGCTATTCTGGGTATTTTACCACCCGACTTGTTTATTTACTGGACCCGTATATGGGAAGAGCCTTGGCTTGGGATAAGCCTTCTCGGCCTCCTCAGTTATGGCGGCGGTATCATCGCCTATGGCATTGGACTTAAGATTGGACGCATCCCCAAGGTGGCCAAGTGGCTAAGTACCAAATTCGCCTTGCAGATTGTAAGCTTGCGACGTTACGGCGGACTCTTAATATTTTTAGCGGCTCTTACCCCCCTTCCTTTCTCCCCGGTTTCGCTGATTTCAGGAATGATTGGTTATAAGTTCCAAAGCTACTGCGTACTAGCCCTTAGCCGAATTGCGCGATTCTATCTCTATGCCTTGGTTTTATTTCAAATCTAGTGCACCTTTGAACAGATGAAGACCGCACGCGACATATTCTTTGATCATATCGCTCAAACGACCCCTTTTGCATTGGGCATCGAAATTGAAAGTGCCAAGGGTTCCACTTTGTACGGTCCCAACGGGGAGAGCTATATCGACTTCGTTTCCGGTATTGGGGTTAGTAATATTGGACACGGTCATCCTCATGTCTTGCAAGCCATTCACAACCAAGTAGATAAACACTTGCATACCATGGTCTACGGCGAGTTTATTCAGGACAGTCCCAATAAACTAGCCGATAAACTGGTGCGTTTACTGCCTGAGTCACTCAACAGCGTTTATTTCGTAAATAGTGGTACCGAATCGATTGAAGGCGCTTTAAAATTAGCCAAGCGCTATACGCAAAGGACCGAATTGATTGCTTTTCGGGGCGCTTACCATGGCAGCACTCATGGGGCTTTAAGTGTATCGGGTAATGAAACGAAGAAACGAGCATTCCGGCCTCTATTACCAGATGTCCGCTTTCTTAACTTTAGAGAAGAGGCCGAATTGAGCGAAATCAGCTCTAAGACGGCGGCAGTAATTGTTGAGACCGTCCAAGGAGACGCGGGAATTCGAATTCCCTCCAAGCAATACATGCAGGCTTTGAAAGCGCGTTGTGAAGAAGTTGGAGCACTTTTAATTTTAGATGAAATTCAATGTGGGATGGGCCGCACGGGCAAACTATTTGCTTTTGAGCATTATGGCATTGTCCCCGATATTGTATGCACAGCCAAAGCCTTAGGAGGCGGCCTTCCTTTAGGCGCTTTTATTGCCAATCAAAAAATCATGCAATGCCTTACCGATCGGCCTATGCTCGGCCATATCACTACTTTTGGCGGAAACCCTGTGTCCTGTGCAGCCGCTTTGGCCACCCTTGAGGTAATCGAAAAGGAAGGTCTTTTAGAGCAAGTAGAGGCTAAGGGTAAAAAAATAGAGGATCTAATCGCTCATCCAAGGATTAAAGAAGTACGGAGAATCGGTCTGTTTTTCGCTTTTGAATTTGAAACCGAAGCCGAAGTTGCTCAAATCGTTGAAGGTTGTTTAAAAGAAGGAGTGATTACTTTTTGGTTTTTAAGTAATCCGAATAGTTTCCGAATTGCCCCGCCTTTAAATATTTCGGAAGAGGAGATGACCAAAGCTTGCGCGATTATTCGTGCGCAAATCGAGGCCCTAGATTAGAGATCAATCTCTTTAAGCTTATCGATATTTAAGGGTTTTTCGATGTAAGAATTTACCAGTGGATTAGCCTCCGCATTTTCTAGATCAGCAGGATCGATACTGGAAGACAACATGTGAATGCCAAATTCAACCTTTAATCCAGAATCTTTCAAAGCCTCCAAAAACTCAAAGCCATCCATACCTGGCATCTTTATATCCAATAAAAGACAAGTAGGCTTACAGTCACCGTTAGTCAACATAGTCAATGCCTCTTTGGCCCCCATAGCTTTTACGACGCCAATCTCCCCATTATAGCGCTCAATGGTTTTATTGTTAATCATTAAGTCAATGGGGTTATCGTCTACTAAAAGGACAGTTTTGGTAGGCATTAATCGTTTGAGTTGGTTGGTCTTTTAAAGTTATTATTTTTTCTTTTTAAAAACCCTGTTAGTCAACAATTTCAAATGGAGGACTCTGGAAAAAGCTTGCCGGGGTTTAATATCTCATGGGGATCAAAGACCTTCTTAATCTGCTTCTGCAAGCCGATTTCCACGGAACTAAACACAATATCTAAATAATCTTTTTGCACTAGTCCTATTCCGTGTTCTCCGGAGATGGTTCCCCCTAATTCTTTCACTAATTGAAATATTTCTCGAATTCCTTTAGGAAGTTCTTCTTCCCATTCTGGGTCGGTCATTTCATGTTTCAAAATATTGACATGCAAGTTCCCATCACCCGCATGGCCATAACATACGGATTGGAAGCCATACCTCTTCCCGATTTCTTTGACTCCCCGCAAGAGCGTGGCAAGCTCGGCTCGTGGAACGACCGTATCTTCCTCTTTATAGATCGAATGTGATTTTACGGCCTCTCCGACTCGGCGTCTTAGTTTCCATAATGCAGCCTTTTCATTTTCAGAATCCGCAAAAAGAACTTCACCGGCGTCAAAGGAAGCAACGATATCGGCGATTTTCACACAATCTTCCATCAATTGATCAGGGTAATTACCATCTACCTCGACCAAAAGGTGGGCTCCAACCTCTGGACCTATCGGAAGATTGACCTCATCCACATACTTTAAGGTGTAGTCGATAGCATCGCGTTCCATAAACTCCATTCCAGACGGAACAATTCCTGCTTGAAAAATGGCAGACACCGCTTCGCAGGCCTTTTCTGGCGAAGCAAAGGGAATCAACATCAATCGATTTTCTTTGGGATAAGGTATTAGCTTAAAGACCACCTTTGTAATCAAACCGAGCGTTCCTTCGCTCCCAACCAACAATTGTGTTAAATTGTATCCTGTGCTATTCTTTAAAACTTTAGCCCCTGTTCGAATAATATCTCCATTGGCCAAAACGACCTCAATATCGAGGACATAGGCATTGGTTACACCGTATTTCACCGCTTTGGGTCCACCGGCATTTAAAGCCAAATTACCGCCTAAAGTGCAGGAACCCCACGAACTTGGATCTGGAGGATAAAAGAGTCCTTTTTCTTTACAAGCTTCGTGAAATACCTGATTGATGACCCCAGGCTCCACCGTCGCTTGCAAGTTACGTTCGTCGATTTCCAGAATCCGATTTAGCCTTTCGAAGCTAATCATAACTCCTCCGTAAATCGGCAAAGCCCCCCCACTTAAGCCCGTCCGAGCGCCACTGCTATACACTGGAATGTAGTGCGCATGACAATAAGCAAGTATTTGCGAAACTTCCTCCGTGGATTGAGGTTTTATGACAATCCCCGGTTCAAACTGGTAATCTTCTGTTTCATCATGACCATAATCTTTCTTAGCATCGGCATCACTTAAAATCTGATCCGAGGCTAAAAAAGAGGCAAAATAGGCCTGGTCGTCGGCATCTAGGGTTTTATAACTTTCTGGTCTCTTCAAATTGACTATTTTAGGGCGCTCTAAAATAAAATAATGATGTATCGCAAGCTAAGTATAGTCTCGCTTTTTATCCTAATCACAAGTACATTAATTGCCCAAAAGAAAGATGTAAGTCTTTCAGATGTTTGGCAGCGTTACAGCTTCTTTGCCCGGTCAACAGGTGGCTTGCGCAGCATGAATGATGGCAGCCACTTTACGGTTTTAGAACGCGATCAAAATGGACCTAAAATCGATAAGTACAGTTATGAAAGTGGGGAAATGGTTGAAACCATCCTCAGCGCTGCTAATGTATCCGCAGGAAATGGGGCCCCTTTGCGCTTCGACTCTTATCAGTTTAATGCGGATGAAACCAAGGTTTTACTGGGAACGAGTACCGAATCGATTTACCGCCATTCCAGCAAGAGTAATTACTATGTTTTCGATCTCCAAAGCAAGGAACTCATCGCCTTAAAGGCTGATTCGAAACAACAACTAGCCGATTTCTCGCCCAGCGAAAACAAAGTAGCCTTTGTACACAAGAACAAAATGCACGTTCAAAATATGGAGGACGGTAGCTTAATCAGCTTCGGAAAAGGAGAAGAAAATAAGTTTATTGCAGGCGCAGTGGACTGGGTATATGAAGAAGAGTTTAGCTTCCACAAAGGTTTCTACTGGTCGCCCAAAGGTAACTATATCGCTTATTATCAATTTGATGAGAGCGAAGTTCCGACTTTCTCCATGGATGTTTTTGGTCAAGGTTTATACCCCCAGCAAGATGTGTTTAAATACCCAAAGGCTGGTGAGGTGAATTCTATAGTACGTATTCATATCTACGACTTGGAAAACAACAAAGACTTTGAAGTTAAAATCCCTGTGGATTACGAATACATTCCGCGTATTAAATGGACTAGCGAAGACGACGAATTGGTAGTTTTCACATTAAACCGTCATCAAGATCACCTGCAGCTTTGGGAAGTGGAAGTAGAAGATGATGAATTGGAGGTCGAATTATTAATGGAAGAAAAGGCACCGCACTATCTGGACATTCACGACAACCTCACCTTCCTAGAAGACAACAGTTTTATTTGGACCTCCGAGCAAGATGGTTTTAACCACATCTATCATTACGATGACGATGGAAAATTAATCCGTCAAATCACCAAAGGCGATTGGGAGGTTACCAATTTTTACGGCATGGACGAAGACTCAAAAACGCTTTACTATCAAGCAGCAGAGCGCTCTCCGCTCGAGCGTGATATTTACAGCATTAGTCTGAAAGGCAAAAAGAAAAAGCGTCTCAACAAAAGAGAAGGTACCAATTCCGCCAGCTTCAGTAAAGGTTTTAAATACTACATCAATCGCTACTCAGCTGTAGATGTCCCTACCTACGAAACTTTACATCGCGCCAATGGCAAATTGGTGCGCGTTATCAACGATAATGCGGCCGTGCAAGAGCGATTGAAGGCCTACACTATTAGTTACAAGGAATTTCTTCAAATCCCTAATGAGGAAGGCACTCTCTTGAATGCTTGGATGATTAAGCCTAGCGATTTCGATGCTTCCAAAAGCTATCCAGTATTAATGTTTGTATATGGGGGTCCGGGTTCACAAACCGTCCAAAACAGCTACGATGCCGGCAACGGAATGTGGTACCAGCATTTGGCTTCCCAAGGCTACATCGTTGTAAGTGTAGACAACCGGGGAACCGGAGCACGGGGCCGTGACTTCCGCACCGTAACCTATCAGCAATTAGGTAAATACGAAACGGAAGATCAAATTTCGGCCGCTAAATGGTTGGCCAAGCAAGATTATGTTGATGGAAATCGCATTGGCATTTGGGGCTGGTCTTACGGTGGTTATATGAGTAGCTTGGGTATCACCAAAGGCGCTGATGTCTTCAAAGCCGCCATTGCCGTGGCCCCGGTAACCAATTGGCGCTTTTACGATAATATTTATACCGAGCGCTATATGCGCACTCCGCAAGAAAATGCTGAAGGTTATGATGCTAATTCTCCAATTAACCACGTCGATAAATTAAAAGGATCCTACTTCTTGGTACATGGTTCTGCCGATGATAATGTGCATGTGCAAAACACCATGCGCATGATCGAAGCCTTAGTGCAAGCCAACAAGCAATTCGACTTATTTATTTATCCCGATAAAAACCATGGCATCTATGGTGGCAATACGCGTTACCACCTTTACACAAAAATGACGGAGTTTATCCTCGATAATCTCTAATCCTGCTTCTTCTGCTTTAGATTAAATTTTGTTAATTCGACACTTAATTCAAATTCCTGAACATGTCAAACACCGACCTAGCGAAACAAGGACATCCTAATGGACTCTATGTCTTGTTCTTTTCTGAAATGTGGGAACGCTTCTGTTACTACGGAATGCGCACGCTACTTACCTTATATCTTGTAAAAGCCCTTTTCAAAGGAGACGCGGAAGCTGCTGTTATTTACGGTGCCTACACCGGACTCGTATATGCTGCTCCAGTATTAGGAGGTCGAATGGCCGATAAATTCCTCGGTTATCGTTACGCTATTATTTTAGGAGCCATTCTAATGGCCATCGGTGAATTCATGATTTTAGGAGGCACTGAATTTTGGCTCTTAGCCGGTATGGGTGCCATTATTATCGGTAATGGCTACTTTAAAGCGAACATCTCCACTATTGTGGGTAAGCTTTATGAGGAAAATGACCCAAGACGCGACTCAGGATTTACCATTTTCTACATTGGTATTAATGTGGGGGCCCTATTAGCTACCTCGGTTGTAGCTTATGTGGGTGAAACCTACGGATTCCGTTGGGGATTCGGACTGGCCGGTATCGGTATGCTTTTAGGATTCTTAATTTTCTGGTTTGGTCGCGACCGTTACGCTGCAGCGGATGGTTTAGCAATAACTGAAGCCGGTAAGAAAAAAGTATTCGGTCCAATTAACTACGTTACCCTAATCACCATTGGTAGCCTTTTATTAATCCCAGCTTGTTATATCCTGATTTCTAAAAATGAAATCTTGCAGTACTTGCTATTGGCACTATTTATCCTAGTATCCTTTAACTTGATTAAAGCCGGAGCGGCCGAAGGAAAGATTTGGCGCGATCGAATGATTGCCTTGGTGATCTTTATTTTAATCAACATTGTATTCTGGGCTTTCTTCGAGCAAGCCGGTACCTCATTAACTCTTTTTGCCGATCGTAACGTAGATCGTGAAATCTTTGGATGGGTTATGCCCGCCTCCATGACGCAGTTCTTCAACCCCTTCTTTATCGTACTCTTTGGTTCGATCTTTAGTGTGATGTGGGTGAAACTTTCGGAAATGGGTAAAAACCCCAGTATCCCTATGAAGTTTGCTTTCGGTATCCTTCAACTGGGTTTAGGTTTCTTGGTAACTCTTTTAGGACTAACCTTCGCTGAAGGCTTCCAAGTACCTCTTTTAACGCTTGTAATTCTTTACTTGCTTCATACCACGGGTGAATTATTCCTTTCACCAATTGGTTTGAGTATGGTAACCAAATTGGCCCCTCCTAAGATTTCAGGAACCGCTATGGGGGGCTGGTTCTTAAGTTTCGCCATTGGTAATTTCCTCGGAGGTCAGATTGCAACTCTTACCGGAACCCACGGTTCTGAAGAAGGTCCAGAATTGGAATTCCCAATTAGCACTACGGTAATGCAAGCGGCCAATGAGGTGGATGCCGTTAACTTTATTGATTGGCAGCCCCTGGCTGAGGGAATGCCAGTGAACATTACCTTAAGTAAATACTTGGACATTAAAGACTGGGTAGAATTCCGCAATGCCTATGCTGATGGGATGAACTTTGTGGACTGGAAGGCACAACGCAGCATCAACACACCGGTTGCTTCCGCCGAAGAGTGGCTAGACCCAGCCGCATGGGAAAGTCTAGGTTCCGAATATGATGGCTTGGTAGCCGCTGACGCCGAAAATGCAGATGCGATTAATATTGAAACTTGGATGTATTTCCGTGAAAATATTGAAGCCTTTGATGCAGATGCCAGCGCAAGCTTAGCCGACGTATATCAACAGCACAAAATGGACCGCATGGAAATGGGTCTAAATAAGTATACCGACGTATTCTCTAACATCGGTTTCGTACTACTTGGCTTCTCCGTAATCATTATGATTTTCAATAAGCCTCTTAAGAAATTGATGCACGGGGTAGAATAAGCCTGAGCATCACCAATATTTAAAACCCTGGCTATTTACCTAGTCAGGGTTTTTTATTTAGCTCCCCAATAAAGATATAGTCATCTATTATCGCTTTCTGAAAACAGATAGTCAATAGTTATATTTGATGAGAATTTAAAAACTATAGACATGACTAATAATCAAATCGGACTACCTCAACAAGAGGCTGCTAAGCTGGCTGATAAATTGAATTCTCTGTTGGCCAACTACCAGATATTTTACGCCAATTCACGCGCGATTCACTGGAACATAAAAGGAGATAAGTTTTTTGAACTGCACCAGAAGTTTGAGGAACTGTATATGGACTCTTTCCAAAAGATTGATGAAATCGCTGAACGCATCTTAACTTTAGGACATAGTCCTTTACACACCTATACCGACTACCTCGCCACTGCACAAATAGAAGAAGCCGCCCATATAAGCGATGCCCGCGGCACGGTGCAAGTAGTTCTCGATGGCTACAAAAAATTACTTGAAATAGAGCGTGAAATCCTTGATTTATCCAGCGAAGTCAATGACGAAGGTACTAATGCCTTAATGAGTGATTACATCCGCGAACAAGAGAAAAGCGTTTGGATGTATAAT
>CBFHRN010000044.1:0-16075 GCA_965658275.1 Croceimicrobium sp. | reverse complement strand
AATCGAGTAATCTCAGCCTTTACGCCTAATTTTAAAAGTGCCGCCCGCTTTTCCTCCTCCGAATAACAGTAAATGGTTTCCTTCTTGTTGCGAACCCTAAATAAGGGGGTCTGCAAAATATAAAGGTGGCCTTCTTTTACCAAGTCGGGGAAGAACTGCAAGAAGAAGGTGATCAAGAGCAGGCGAATATGCATGCCGTCTACATCGGCATCGGTTGCAATTACTACGTTATTGTAACGAAGGTTTTCCAAGCCATCTTCAATATTTAGGGCCGCTTGCAAGAGGTTGAACTCCTCATTCTCATAAACCACTTTCTTCGTGAGGCCATAGCAGTTTAGGGGCTTTCCTTTAAGACTGAATACCGCTTGAGTATTCACATTTCTAGATTTGGTAATCGAACCACTCGCCGAGTCACCCTCCGTGATAAACAAAGTTGTGCTTAAGTGATGCTCCGAATCTTTTTGATCATTATAGTGCTTTCTACAGTCACGCAGCTTACGGTTGTGCAAACTGGCTTTTTTAGCCCTTTCACGTGCTAATTTCTTAATACCGCTCAGCTCTTTGCGCTCCTTTTCAGCGCGGAGTATTTTACGGTAAATAGCTTCTGCAATTTGCTCATTTTTATGCAAGAAGTTATCGAGCTTTGTTTTAACGAAGTCGTTTACAAAAGTTCGAACGGTAGGACCTTCCGGACCCATATCGTTGGAGCCTAGTTTCGTTTTGGTCTGCGACTCAAATACCGGTTCAATTACTTTGATAGCAATGGCCGCAACCACTGAGTCTCGAATATCAGAAGCTTCAAAACTCTTATTGTAAAATTCGCGTAGGGTCTTCACCAAAGCCTCCCTTAAAGCGGCCTGATGGGTACCTCCTTGAGTCGTGTGCTGTCCATTCACAAAAGAATAATACATATCACTTTGACTCCGCTCACTATGCGTTAGGGCAATTTCGATATCCTCTCCTCGTAAGTGAATGATGTCGTGCAATACAGGCGCATCAATAGCATCCGACAACAGGTCTTTTAAGCCATTCTCGCTGTAGATCTTCTCTCCATTAAAGACAATCGTAAGGCCAGGGTTGAGGTAGGCATAGTTCCAGAGCATTTTCTCCACATACTCCTTCACATAGCGATAGTTCTTAAAGACTCCGGCATCTGGCTTAAATACCACTTTGGTCCCTTTACGAAGGGTCGACTCCTTTATGGGCGCATCTTCCATCAGGTTCCCTTTCTCGAAACGCGCGATCTTAGTTTGGCCATCCCGCACCGATTGAACCATAAAATGGTCGCTCAAAGCATTTACTGCCTTGGCTCCTACCCCATTTAGACCTACCGACTTTTTGAAAGCCTTGGAATCGTATTTGGCACCTGTATTTATTTTGGAAACTACATCCACCACTTTTCCTAAGGGAATGCCCCGTCCATAATCACGAACCATGACCTCTCCATCTCGAATCGTAATTTCTACGGTTTTACCCGCTCCCATTACGAATTCATCAATAGAGTTGTCCAAGACCTCCTTGAGTAGGATGTAAACTCCGTCATCAGGAGATGAGCCATCCCCTAATTTCCCGATGTACATTCCCGGTCTTAAACGAATATGCTCTTTCCAATCGAGAGAGCGAATATTTTCCTCGCTGTAATTGCTTTGTTCTACGGCCATGATAGAATTATGGATAATCGCTAAAATTAGCGATAGCCGTAGAAATGCCGAGGCCCCAGCCCGACTAGTTTTTCACAACTTATTAAGATTTCTAAACGTTGAAACGGAAGTGCATGATGTCGCCGTCGGCCACTACATACTCTTTCCCTTCTACTTTAAGTTTACCAGCATCTCGCACTGCCGTTTCGGAACCTAGATCTAAATAATCTTGGTATTTGATGACTTCAGCACGAATAAAGCCTTTCTCAAAATCGGTGTGAATGACTCCCGCGGCTTGCGGCGCGGTGAAACCTTTTTTGATGGTCCAAGCACGGACTTCTTTTTCCCCAGCGGTAAAATAGGTTTGCAAGTTCAGTAGGTGGTAGGCCTTGCGAATTAAGCGATTTACTCCAGGCTCGCTTAGCCCTAAATCCTCCAAGAAGATTTGACGCTCCTCGTAAGACTCGAGTTCACTAATATCCGCCTCCGTAGCTGCTGCAAGATGAATTACCTCGGCACCTTCCGATTTAGCCATTTCTTCCACCTGTTTCACCCAGTCATTTCCGCTTAATGCCGATGTTTCATCAACATTACAAACGTATAGCACGGGCTTATCGGTTAAAAACTGAATCTCTTTGATCAATTCACCTTCCTCTTCAGACCGATCGAAAGAACGAACATTGGCTCCAGATTCAATATGCTTTAAAAGACGCTCCAATAACTCCACATTACGCACCTCGCTTTTATCGCCGGTACGCGCTGCTTTACGATGCTTATCCAAACGTTTTTCGAGTGTATCGAGGTCCTTTAGCTGCAGCTCTGTATCTATAGTATCCTTATCTCGTAAGGGATCTACACTACCGTCTACATGGGTGATGTTATCATTCTCAAAACAGCGTAAGACATGTAATATCGCATTACACTCACGGATATTCCCTAAAAACTGGTTTCCAAGCCCCTCCCCTTTAGAGGCGCCTTTCACCAATCCCGCGATATCCACAATCTCCACAGTGGCTGGCACTACCCTTTGTGGGTTTACCATAGACTCTAAATTCTCTAAACGCTCATCAGGCACACTCACCATCCCAACATTTGGTTCAATCGTACAAAATGGAAAGTTGGCCGATTGCGCCTTGGCATTGGATAAGCAATTAAAAAGAGTGGACTTACCTACGTTGGGTAATCCTACGATACCACATTTCATGCTGGAAAATTTTAAGGCGGCAAAGTTAATCGATTCCCCTTAGAGTGACCTAGTGAAATGCTTGCCAAAAAGGCTTTTTCACATTTTTTCCACATTGAGCACCTCAGGACTTAGGGATTCGATAATTTTGCCCTTTCAATTTCATTTAAATGGCTGATATCAAAGATCTTCAAGGAATAGCGTCCCAAACTCGTAGGGATATTGTACGAATGGTACATGCAGTACAATCCGGTCACCCAGGTGGTAGCTTAGGATGTACTGAGTTTTTCGTAGCCCTCTACCATCATATGATGGATTACAAGGCCTCCGAATTTGACATGGACGGAAAAGGTGAAGATTTGTTCTTCTTATCCAATGGCCATATTAGTCCGGTGTATTACAGTGTATTGAGTCGCGCTGGCTATTTCCCCGTAGAAGAGCTAAGTACATTCCGTAAGCTGGACACCCGTTTGCAGGGTCACCCCACTACCCACGAGGGCCTTCCTGGCGTTCGCATTGCCAGTGGTTCTTTGGGTCAAGGAATGTCTGTAGCCATCGGTGCTGCCCTCAGCAAAAAATTAGAGGGGGATTCGAAAACCGTTTACAGCCTTCATGGCGACGGTGAATTGCAGGAAGGTCAAATTTGGGAAGCAGCCTTATATGCCGCTGCCAATAAAGTGGATAACCTTATTTGCACAATTGATGCCAATGGTCAGCAAATTGATGGGTCTACCGACGACGTTTTAGCCATGGGTAGTATCGAACAAAAGTTTCAAGCCTTCGGCTGGGATACTTTGACCATTGAACAAGGTAATGACATGACTTCCGTAATTGAAGGTCTGGAGAAGGCCAAGAGTCGCACCGGCCAAGGCAAGCCCGTTGCCGTAATTATGAAGACCGCCATGGGCGCAGGAGTAGACTTTATGGAAGGCACCCATGAATGGCATGGCATTGCCCCAAGTGACGAGCAACTCGCCAATGCCTTGGGTCAGTTAGAAGAAACTTTGGGCGATTATTAATTTGAAGCGCTACAGCCAAATACTTTTCTTTTTACTTATTGGCCTGAGTCTTAGTGCTCAGAGGCAAAAAGAGCCGGACCCTATTATAACGCGAATCCTTTTTGTGTTTGACGGTTCCCAAAGTATGTATGCCCGCTGGGAGAGTGGTCAGAAGATTGACGTTGCTCAGCGCCTAATGGGTAAAATGCTAGATAGCCTCAACAGCCTTAATAATGATAATCTAGAAGTTGCCCTGCGCGTTTACGGTCACCAAAAACCGGTACCGCCGCAGGATTGTAATGATACGCGACTGGAAATCCCTTTTGCGAAAGACAATTACGCTAAAATCAAACGCAAGTTACGTGGGATTAGCCCGAAAGGCACTACTCCTATAGCCCGCTCTTTAGAGCGATCGGCATACGACTTTCCCGATTGCGACAATTGCCGAAATATCATCATCCTTATTACCGATGGTGTTGAAGCTTGCGATGAGGACCCCTGTGCAGCTTCACGTTTGCTGCAGCAAAAAGGAATTGCCTTAAAGCCTTTCGTCATTGGCATTGGCTTGGATAAAAACTTCCAGAAGACCTTTGAATGTGTTGGAACTTTCTTTGACGCAGCCGATGAAAAGACTTTTGAAACCGTATTGGGTATTGTTATCTCCCAAGCCTTAGACAATACGACTGCCCAAATTAATTTACTGGACGGCAATGCGCTACCCACAGAAACCGATGTCGCCATTAGCTTTTACGATCGGGTTAGCGGCAAAGTAAAAGACCAAATCATTCATACCCTAAATAGCAAAGGCGTTCCGGATACCATTTACCTAGACCCCTTAGTAAATTACGATATGACCGTTCACTCGATTCCAGAGCGTCATAAAAAGGATATTACCATTTCAGCGGGTGCGCATAATATTATCGGACTCGATTTAGCGCGCGGCACGCTCCGTCTCAGCAATCCGCAGCGCGGTGGCGGCAGCGGATTGCAAGCCTTGATCTATGAACCGGGATCGGAACGTCCCCTTCACGTGCAAGACTTTAACAGTGCTCAACAATACATCGCCGGTAAATACGACCTTGAAATCCTATGCTTACCCCGCATTTTCTTGGAAGATGTAGAGGTAGAAGCCGGACAAACGACGACCATTGCTATCGCTCCACCGGGAGTGGTTAATTTCCAAAGTAGCGCACCAGGTTATGGTTCTGTTTTAAAATACCAAGAAGACAATACCCTAAAATGGGTTTACGATTTAAATCCTAATAAATCGCGTCAAAGCATAAATCTGCAGCCCGGAACCTACCGCGTTGTTTTTAGAGTTAAATCATCACAGCTAAGTTTATATTCGGTTGAACAGGAGTTTAGTGTTAGCCCTGGCTCAACCACCATCGTTAAATTAAATTAAGATGAAGAAGTACATCGACCAAGGTGCTAAAGATACCCGCTCAGGTTTTGGAGCCGGTTTAAGTGAATTGGGTAAAAGCAATCCTAATGTAGTAGCCCTTTGCGCAGACCTTACTGGATCCTTAAAAATGAATGCTTTCGCGGATGCACATCCCGAACGCTTTTTCCAGGTAGGTATTGCCGAAGCCAATATGATGGGTATTGCAGCCGGTTTAACGATAGGTGGCAAAATTCCTTTTACCGGAACCTTTGCTAATTTTTCTACTGGTCGCGTTTACGATCAAATTCGTCAGTCGATTGCCTACTCCGGTAAAAACGTAAAGATTTGCGCGAGCCACGCGGGATTAACCCTAGGCGAAGATGGCGCGACACACCAAATTTTAGAGGATATTGGATTGATGAAAATGCTGCCTGGGATGACCGTTATTAATCCTTGTGATTTCAATCAAACCAAAGCCGCTACCATTGCTATTGCCGAGCATAATGGACCGGTTTACCTTCGCTTTGGACGCCCTAAGGTGGCTAATTTTACCGCTCCCGACCAGAAATTTGAAATCGGTAAAGCGATCACCTTACAAGAAGGAACCGATGTAACCATCGCTGCTACAGGCCACTTAGTTTGGAAAGCACTTGAAGCGGCCGAAATATTAGCTGAAAAAGGCATTAGCGCAGAAGTTTTGAACTTCCACACTATCAAACCTTTAGACGAAGCCGCCCTATTGGCCTCTACCGCGAAAACAGGTTGTTTAGTATCGGCCGAAGAACACCAGATGGCCGGTGGTTTGGGTGAAAGCTTAGCGGGTGCCCTTATGCGCTCTACCCCTTGCCCACAGGAGTTTGTGGCGGTTAATGATAGCTTTGGCGAAAGTGGAACGCCCGAGCAATTATTAGAGAAGTACGGACTAAGCACAGCGAATATCGTAGCTGCTGCAGAAAAGGCCATCAGCCGCAAGGCTTAAGCCCTAAACGACAATTATTGACCGTATACCGAAACAAGGCTTCTCAAATAAGGGAAGCCTTGTTATTTTAGAATCATGAAGAAGTTAGTTTTCATATTTAGCTTAATCCTGAGGCTTGGCAAGTTCAAGCGCAGAAGGACACCAATGCAGTAGAAGAAGGCTTATTGCCTAAAATCGATAATTTAGACCTGTTGGAATAATGGGGGACTTACACATCGAATAATTAAACCTTTTCTCATTTATAGCCTCGAAGAATTAACTTCGTAGACATGCAAGACCCGGCGCATTGGAATGAGCTCCTACAAGCTAAAAAGTTTCAAAAGCTTTTTAATGAGATGGTTGATATGCTATCCGAGCCTTTGTATTGGCATATACGCTCTATAGTTATGCGCCATGACTGGGCAGACGATGTATTGCAAAACTCCTTTATCAATGCCTGGAAGGCTTTGGATCGTTTTCGAGGCGACTCACAATTGTACACTTGGCTCTACCGTATCGCTACTCGAGAAGCTTTAGCCCTCTTAAAAAAAGAACAACGCATGCAATTGGGCGATCAAGCTTTTGATTACAAGCTGCAATCGGATGTTTATTTTGATGGAGATGAAGCCTTAGAGGCTCTTAGCAATGCCTCGGCGAAACTACCCGAGAAACAGAGAACGGTATTTCAATTAAAGTATTTCCAAGACATGCCCTTTGCGGAGATGAGTGAATTACTAGAAACCAGCGTAGGAGCGCTAAAAGCCTCCTACCATCACGCCAAGCAAAAAATTAAATCGGAATTAAACCTTCCCAATCCATAATACTCTAAGATTAAGCATGAAGGAACAGGGATTTAAAATACCAGAAAACTACTTCGAAAACCGAAAGGCCAGCCTCAAAGCGATAACCGAAAAGCCAGAAAGTAGTCCAATCCGAAGTATAAGTCAAAAGCTAGGTCCGTGGTTAGCTGCTGCAGCGATTTTAACCCTCGGATTCTTCCTCTTGCCCAAAGAACCTACTGAGACTGAGCTCAAGTTTAGCGAGGTGCAAACCGAAAACCTTATGGACTTCTTAAGCGAAGACCCTTATGCAGTACATCCTGAAAGTTTCTTTGAGCTAGAAGACAGCAGCGACAGCCATTTGGAAATTATTCCAGAAGATGAATTAGAATACTATTTAGATCAACATACTTATGAATACCTATAAATTATTCCTATCCGCCTGCGCCCTTGTCATCAGCGCTAGTTTAGGGGCCCAACCCAAGGATTTTGAACGCATCGAAATGCTCAAAACCAAATTCATTACCGAAAAATTGGATCTGAGCCCAGAAGAAGCGCAACAGTTTTGGCCGGTATACAATGAGTACCGCAAGGCGCTCGACGCGATTCACGATCGTCGTCAGCAGGAATTTAACCGCCATCAGATGGTTAAAAACTGGGAGGATAAAAGCGATGAAGAATTGGAAGAGTTTACGCGCAAGGAGCTTCAAGACCAAGAAAAAATCGCCAAGGTGAAACTCGAATTCCTCAGCAAATTTAGTGCTGCCGTTGGTAAGCGAAAAGCAGCGACTTATTACCGTATCGAAGTAGGGTTCCATCGAAAACTCATGCAGGAGCTTCGGCGACGACCTCGACGATAAGCCAAAATTTTTTTAGTGCTTTTTGATTTGTGAATTAGCCACAATTACTACATTTGCCGACCACAAATAAATGGTGATTGTAGCTCAGCTGGTTAGAGCGCCGGATTGTGGTTCCGGAGGTCGCGGGTTCGAACCCCGTCTTTCACCCTAAAGGCCATGAACTCTCTAAGTGTTTATGGCCTTTTTTTTTATTTCTTTGCTTTAAAGGCCTATCACGAAAGCTATTTTACATATTGCGAGCTGGTATCCCATGCCTGATGATCCACGTCTAGGAAATTTCGTGGAGCAACACCTTTTGGCTATTCAAGCTACTAATCCGGTTGTGCTCTTAAGCGCTTTTCCGGCGGCAAAAAATGAAGTACATTATAAGAAAGAACCCTTTCCGCAGGTTCAGGTCTTGTACAAAAAGCGCTTTTCGCTATTGAGTCATCACCAGGCACTAAAAAAAGGATACCGCTTTTTGCGATCCCAAGGCCACCAATTTGAGTTTGCCCATCTGCATGTTTGCCATCCTTCGGGAATAGCCTTTCTGGGCTTTTTGCGCAAGCTCCCCTTTGTAGTGAGTGAGCATTATTCGGGCTATCAGGCCATTAGACAAGAGGAATGGTCGAAGCTAGGACAAAAGCTAGCGCGTCGAGTATTTAACAAAGCGCGCCTTATTTTACCGGTCTCCAAAGCATTGGGGCAAACGCTTTCTGATTTCGGGGTAAATCAAAACTTTAAGGTAATCGGCAATGTGGTGAACACCGCGTTATTCAACTATCAATGTCAGCCTTCCTCCAAAGAATTCACCTTCCTTCATATCTCATCGCTTCAGGAGCACACTAAAAACATTTTAGGACTTTTGAGGGCCTTCAAAGCCTATCAAGAGGCCGGAGGAAAAGCCAAGTTGAAAATCGGGGGAGATGGGGATACCGGGACCTTAAAAAAACAAGTGGAATCTGCAGGCATCGATTTTAGTAAAGTGGAAATCCTCGAGGCCATGCGTTCGGAGGAAGTGAGTGCCCAAATGCAGGCAAGCCATTGTTTCGTGCTCTTTAGTAGGGTAGAAAATCAACCGGTTGTTTTATTGGAAGCACTATGTAGCGGACGCCCCTTTATTGCTACTAAGGTTGGCGGAATTCCTGAAATCGGAGATGCTAGTAATTGCCTTTTAATTGATTCGGGTGACGAGAATGCATTAACCCAGAGGTTTTTCCAGATGGAAAAGGAATACGCCCAGTATAAATTATCGGAAATCGCTGAAAAGGCCGCGGCTCTTCACGGTAAAGCCGCCATTAGTGCCGCCTTTGCCGAAGTTTATGCTAACGTACGCCCTTAAGGCTATTTAAATTCTCCAATCCCAAATCCTGTGCCTTAATAAATCCTTCACCATATTCCGCGCCAATCAGTCGCCCGAGGTCTTGCGCACGGTAGGTCACGGATTCTAAAAAGTTCTTGGAACTAATCACCGTTTTAGGCTCCTTCGAATTGGGATCGTAAAACTGAGAAGCATAGGCTTCAATAGACTTGATTTTGGTATGGATATGCTCCCCAATATCCACAATAAAATCATGTTGTAAATTTTGGAACTGAATGTAATACAGAAGCATTTGAGGGCGCCAAGCTTCCTGCTCCTCCGCATCAAGAGAAGTTTTTACTTGACGTAGGCCTGCTAACCAACTAGCCTCTTTAACCAAGAAAGAAGCCCTGCCATGATCCGGATGCCGATCTATAGGAGCATTCGCAATTACAATTTCGGGGCGGTACTTACGGATCATTTTAACCACTTCCAGCTGATGCTTTTCATCATTGGTAAAAAAGCCATCTCTAAAGCCTAAGTTTTCACGAGCCACTAAACCCATGACTTTACCGGCAGCCTGAGCCTCCGCTAATCTAATTTCAGGGGTACCGCGTGTACCTAATTCACCTTGGGTTAAATCAACAACCCCGCATTTACTGCCAAGGGCAGCCTGCTTTGCCAGGGTTCCCGCACAACTTAATTCCACATCATCCGGATGTGCGCCAAAGGCCAAGATGTCTAATTTCATAGGTCTGAAAATTTGAAATTCGATGTTTCAACGGCAAAAGTACCATTTCCAAAGTTTTAAGCCCCTTCCATAGCTTCTAACAATAAGTAGCGGGTAGTACCTCTATACAAATTGAGTATTAGTGAAATAGGTACTAATTAATAATCCTAAATACTTGTGGTTCGATGACAATTGAAATACTTTTGCCGCCTCAATTAAAAACAAAAAATCAATGGCTGGCAACAGAACATTTACCATGATTAAGCCTGATGCGGTAGAAAACGGTCACATCGGCGCCATTTTAGCAAAAATCAACGAAGCTGGTTTCCGCATCGTTGCGATGGAATATACTCGTTTATCACGCAAAGATGCCGAGAGCTTCTACGCGGTGCATAGCGAGCGTCCTTTCTTTGGCGAGTTAGTAGAATACATGACTTCCGGTCCTATTGTTGCTGCTATTTTAGAGAAAGACAATGCTGTAGCTGATTTCCGTACCCTTATCGGTGCTACCAACCCAGCAGAAGCTGCTGAGGGTACCATCCGTAAAATGTTTGCGACCTCTATTGCTGCAAACGCAGTACATGGAAGTGATTCGGACGAAAATGCTGCTATCGAAGGTAATTTCTTCTTTTCAGGACGCGCACGTCACTAAAACCTCTAAAAGCTGGTTTTTAGAAACTAGACTTTTATCGAATCAATACTTTACGAATAGGCTGCTTTCCGCGGCCTATTTTTTTGTTTAGATACTCGATCATAGCGCCTTGTTTCATGCGCAATTGATTCCGTAATGGAGCACTAGAAAGGTATAGGATTAAACAGCCCTTATCAAGACTAATGTCGTTGGTTTTCTCTGCAACCTTCTCTCCCATCAAATCTTCCCAATCACTTTTTAGGACAGCTTCGTAAAACTTTTCCTCGAGCTCGTGGCTTCTCAAAAAAGCCAGCACTGCATCTCCTATTTTAAACTGATTCCGATCCATTGAAGTCATTTACATTTAGGATGCGGGCATTCGGATCGATTTGTTTTACTAAGTCGCCTGTGCGGTCGCTATGGGTATCCGTAATAAAGATTTGTCCAAAGTCTTCATCATGCACCAATTGCACCAATTTCGAAACCCTTTCCTCATCCAGTTTATCGAAGATATCGTCTAACAATAGAATAGGTACGAGACCTTGTTTATCACGGATAAACTCATACTGCGCTAATTTCAGCGCAATTAAGTAGGACTTTTGCTGCCCTTGTGAGCCATAATCGCGTACACTTTTCGCATCCAATTTAAATTTAAGATCATCGCGGTGTACTCCCCAATTGCTGTATTGCAATAAACGATCACGCTCTAAGTTAGCTTTTAAGCCTTCAGCAGCATCCTGTTCTAAAAACTGCGAACGGTAATCCATTGAAGCCAACTCGGCATCGTTACTGATAAACTGGTAGTAATATTCAATTCGGGGTTGCAGCTGTTCGCAAAACTCCTGGCGTTTTTGCGAAACATAAGTCCCATGTTCAATTAATTGCTGATCGTACAAATCCAGCGCCTCAGCATCAAACTTATGATTGGCGGCAAAGAACTTTAAAAGGCTATTGCGCTGCTGCAAGGCCTTATTGTAGCGCATAATATGAAAAAGGTACTCGCTGTTACCTTGACTAATCACATTGTCTAAAAACCGACGACGAGTTTCGGAGCCATCCGTAATCAAATCTCGATCATAGGGTGAAATTACCACCGCTGGAAATAAACCGATATGTTCCGATAGCTTCTCATACTCCTTTTTATTGCGCTTTAAAACCTTTTTGGAACCCTTCTTTAAGGCACAAGAAAGCTTCTCAAGCTCCCCTTTCCGCTCAAATTCTCCTTCGATCAGAAAGAAATCTTCCCCTTGCTTAATGTTACGGATATCTCTATTACCGAAATAAGACTTGCTTAAACAGAGGTAATGAATGGCATCTAAAAGATTGGTCTTTCCGCCTCCATTAAGGCCTACAAAGCAGTTTAGCTTCGGACTAAATTCAAAATTACCTTCCGACCAACTTTTAAAATTAATGAGCTGTATTTGCTTGAGATGCATGAGGCAAAAATAAAGGGCATTTTCCCGATTCCAACACATTAGCATAGAAAGGATTTTTGGTTACTTTTGCCGCCTATATTTAGAATTTTTACGGCATAATGGCTAAGAAAACACAACAAGAAGACGAAGTACTAGTAGACGTTACTCAATCCATCAGTAAGTTGGAGCAATTTTTTGAGGAGAACCGTCAATATATCACCATCCTTGCAGTAGCAATTTTTGCCGTTGTAGGTGGCTATATCTCTTATCTTAAATTTTACCAAGAGCCTTTAGAGCTTGAAGCGGAAAACGCGATTTTCCGTGCGCAGCAATTATTTGAAGCAGATTCTTTAAACGAAGCTGTAAATGGGGTTACCAATGACTACTTAGGCTTTTTGGATGTTGCAGCAGAGTACGGAAGCACCAAAGCAGGAAACTTAGCCAATTACTATGCTGGTGTGAGCTATTTACGCTTAGGCCAGTTTGAGAATGCCATCAAATTATTAGATGAGTTCCATACTCAAGATCCTATCTTAGGTGTGATTGCGAAAGGTTCTATTGGCGACGCCTTCCTAGAGTTGGGTCAGAAGGAAGAGGCCATGGAATACTACCAAAAAGCCGTTAAGGTGAGCGATAATGATTACGTGGTTCCTTTTTACCTATTGAAAGCTGGTTTATTGGCCGAGCAATTAGGCAAAAATGAAGAGGCTAAAGGATATTACGAAACCATTAAGGCCAAATACCCTGATTCTCGTCAAGGAACTGATATCGACCGTTACCTCGGTCGTGTTACTTCAAGCAAGTAATCATGGCTACGGCAGGCCACGATTTATCCGCAATTGATCCTTCTAATCTTCCAGATGGAAGAGGAATGAAGATTGCTTGCGTGGTCGCCGAATGGAATCATGAAATTACCGATGCGCTTTATCAAGGGGCTAAAGAAGCTTTATTAAGCTGTAACGTTCTTCCCAACGATATCCATCATTATGCCGTGCCTGGAACCGTTGAGATTACTTATGCGGCGAAAAAGCTGTGTGAGGGAAATCGTTACAATGCCATTATAGCCATTGGCAATGTAATTCAAGGGGAAACGAAGCACTTCGACTATGTTTGTGATAGCGTCACAAAAGGTGTAACCGAACTTAACCTGCGTTACGATACCCCTGTGATTTTCTGTGTGCTTACCGATAATACCATAGAGCAAAGCAGAGCCCGCTCTGGAGGAGAGCATGGTAATAAAGGTGTAGAGGCCGCCGCTGCGGCTGTCCACATGGCGGGACTCCGAAATCTACTTTCCTGAAAATTTAAGAATTGTGCTTAGTGCGCCGGGACTGCGAATAAATCGTAATCCGAGCTATCCGTTATTTCTACCTCTATAAATTCTCCAAAAGGTAGGTACTCCGCGTCGATTAACACTTCATTATCTACGTCAGGTGAATCAAATTCGGTACGTCCCACAAAGAAGTCGCCCTCTTTACGATCGATCAGTACCGGTAATTTCTGCCCGACAAAGCGTTCATTGAGCTCCGCGGAAATCTTCTGTTGAATCGCCATTAATTCATCTGCACGCGCCTGCTTTAGCTCGGCAGGCACATCATCTTCTAAATTAAAGGCATGGGTATTTTCCTCGTGACTGTAAGTGAAGACCCCTAAACGCTCAAAGCGCATTTCTTGAACCCAGTCTTTCAAAACTTGAAAGTCTTCTTCCGTTTCTCCTGGATAACCAACAATAATAGTAGTTCGAATTGTGATGCCGGGAACTTTTTCACGCATCATCCGCAGTAATTTGTCGGTGCGCTCCTTGGTCGTTCCTCGTCGCATGGACTTTAAAACAGGGTCAGCAATATGCTGCAAAGGAATATCAATATAGTTGCAAATCTTAGGCTCCTCGCGAATTACATCCAAAACCTCTTCTGGGAAACCGGTAGGAAAAAGATAATGCAAACGAATCCATTCTATTCCTTCTACCTTCACTAATTCTTTTAATAAATCGGCCAAGGCACGACGCTTGTATAGATCCAAGCCGTAATATGTAAGATCTTGAGCAATCAGCAGAAGCTCCTTAACCCCTTTCTTCGCCAGTTTCTCGGCTTCTAGCACTAAATCTTCGATAGGTGTACTGCGATGACCGCCACGCATCAAAGGAATAGCGCAAAAAGAGCAAGGGCGATCGCAGCCCTCCGAAATTTTGAGATAAGCATAGTGCTGGGGTGTGGTGCTTAAGCGCTCACCCACCAACTCTTTCTTATAATCCGCTCCTAAAGCTTTGAGCAATAAAGGAAGATCCCGGGTTCCAAAGTATTGATCGACATTGGGAATCTCTTTCTCCAAATCGGGTTTATAGCGTTCTGATAAGCATCCGGTAACGAAAACTTTATCTACCTCCCCATCTTCCTTGCGCTGCACGAAATCGAGAATGGTATTTATTGACTCTTCTTTCGCGTTCTCAATAAAACCGCAGGTATTAATAACCACCACGTTTCCTTCTTCCTCATGGGCCACTTCTTTGTTGTTGGCCTTGAGTTGTCCCATCAGCACTTCGCTATCGTATAGGTTTTTAGAACAACCTAAGGTTACGATATTGATCTTATTCTTCTTGCGGTGTTTCGTGCGCATTCTTATTCAAATAGTGATTTCACAAAGGCATCTTTATCAAAAAGCTGTAAGTGCTCGATGCCTTCACCTACGCCAATGTATTTTACGGGAATTTGCAATTGATCGGAAATCCCAATCGCCACGCCCCCTTTGGCCGTCCCATCTAGTTTGGTGAGCGCTAAAGCGGTTACTTCGGTGGCCTTGCTAAATTGCTTGGCTTGTTCCAAAGCATTTTGTCCTGTAGAAGCATCTAAAACCAATAGAACCTCATGTGGAGCTTCCGGCACGAGTTTTTGCATTACTCGTTTAATCTTGGACAGCTCATTCATTAGGTTTACCTTATTATGCAAACGACCTGCGGTGTCGATAATAACAACATCCGCATTACGGCTTTGGGCCGACTGTACCGCGTCGAAAGCTACCGATGCAGGATCTGAGCCCATAGCTTGTTTTACGATGGGGATTCCTACTCTTTGACTCCAAATTTCCAATTGATCCACTGCCGCCGCGCGGAAGGTATCAGCAGCACCTAAGACTACCTCTAAACCTGCTTGTTTATATTGATAGGCAAGCTTACCAATGGTCGTAGTTTTACCCACTCCATTGACGCCAACGACCATGATAACATGAGGTCGATGCTCCGGCAACTCAAAGCCCGAGGTACCATCTTGGGCATCCTGCAAAAGATTCGCGATTTCCTCACGTAAGATTTGATTCAACTCTGCCGTCCCGAGATATTTATCACGTGACACCCGTTCCTCAATGGCTTCAATAATCTTCACGGTGGTATTTACACCCACATCTGAACTAATAAGAACCTCCTCGAGTTCATCAAGGACCTCATCGTCTACCTTCGATTTCCCTGCAATCGCTTTGCTTAGCTTGGAGAATACGCTAGCCTTGGTCTTTTCCAGACCCTGATCTAACTGTTCTTTCTTTTCTTCTTTAGAGAAGAGCTTTCCAAATATGCCCATACACGAAAAATATGCGCAAATATCCTAAAAATTAGACCGCTAGGCGGGAGGCTTGCGCTATAAAATGAAAAACCCGCTATCGATTTGACAGCGGGTATAATATCTTAAGTAAAGACTACTAACCGAAGAAGTCTTTAATGTGCTCCTTGTTTACTACTTTTTCTTCAAAAGTGTAAGCTCCTGACTTTTCAGACTTCACCATTTTAATCACTTTGGTAAATTGAGCTGAGTCACCAGACTTAAGGGTTGCTACTACTTTCTTTGCCATGTCTTAATCTTTTACTTGATTTCTTTATGAACTGTATGTTTCTTAAGAATAGGATTGTATTTCTTAAGCTCCATACGATCTGGAGTATTCTTCTTGTTCTTGGTAGTTACGTAACGAGAAGTACCTGGCATACCTGTGTTCTTATGCTCGGTGCACTCTAAAATAACTTGAACTCTGTTACCTTTCTTAGCCATCGTTCTTCAGTCTTATTTAGTGAGGTATCCGTTGGCGCGGGCTTCTTTAATTACCGCGGCCAAACCTTTCTTGTTGATATTCTTAAGTGCTGAGGCAGATACGCGTAGGGTAATCCAACGGTCTTCCTCGGGTAAGTAAAAACGCTTCTTCATAAGGTTCACGTTGAACTTACGCTTGTTCTTCTTA
>CBFHRN010000043.1:0-16153 GCA_965658275.1 Croceimicrobium sp. | reverse complement strand
ACCAAGGCTCAGCGCGTGAGGTCATCGATTATCGTGAAAAGGAAGGACGGCAAATCTTGTGGTCGAATGTGATGTTTGCGGGTATGCCAACCTATTTAGTTTCGGCGGTTTACGGTGGCGAATTATTGAAGCATATCCCCCGGACCATCAACGGACTTACGAATCCGGCTTTTGGTTACCCCCTCTTATTAATGATCGGCTTTTACATTCTGGCCTTAGCGCTAAAAGTAGATCCACTCATTGGCATCGCAGGGGCTCTAGCCTATGGATTTTCGACCTATTTCATGATTCTTTTAGAGGCGGGTCACAATTCGAAGATCCACGCCATGGCCTATTTACCAGGCATTTTGGCGGGTATGATTTGGGCCTACCGTCACCATAAAATGTGGATCGGTTTTGCGGTCTTTACCCTCTTCACAGGCTTGGAACTTACCGCGCGCCATCCCCAAATGTTCTATTATTTCCTCTTCTTAGCCCTGGCCTATGGCCTTTGGGAGTTTTCCCAAGCTTTGAAGGCAAAGACTTTACCCGCTTTCTTAAAAACCACCGCTTTCTTAATCGTCGGTGCTGGAATTGCGGTAGGCTCGAACTTGCCCTACCTCAGTAATACGTACAATTACGGCAAGAAGACCATTCGTGGAAAGAGCGAACTGACCTCCAACCAAGCGGATAAAACCGAAGGTTTGGATCGTAGTTATGTGACCAATTGGTCCTATGGGGTAGATGAAACCTGGACCCTTTTAATCCCCAACTTCAAGGGCGGACCTACCGGTCAGATTGGACCCGACAACGAGGCTTTGAAGGATGTGGAGCCACGCTTTAAACAGAGTATAGCCGGCCAAAATGCCTATTTCGGCGATCAGCCTTTTACCTCCGGACCCGTTTATGCGGGCGCAGTGGTGATCTTATTGGCTTTCTTAGCCTTCTTCCTAGCTAAAGGTAGTCTGCGTTACTTGTTGCTGGGCGTATTGCTGCTAACAGTGGCTTTATCCTGGGGTCGGAACTTTAATGGTTTGACGGATTTCTTCCTCGACTATGTACCCTTTTACAATAAGTTTAGAGCAGTAAGTTCCATCTTGGTGATACCCGAATTAATTCTACCGCTTCTAGCGGTGATCGGTTTAGCGGCGATCAGTAGCTTCGACAAAGCAGCTTGGCAAGAAAAAGTGAAATTACTCTTGGGCGGTGAGCGTCCACGCCAACAAGCTTTTTACATCGGCGCTGGTATTTTACTTCTTTTCCTAGGTCTGAACTTCGCCTCCCCCAGCCTTTTCAATACCTTTTTAAGTAGTCAAGAAGCCGAGACCCTACCCTCTGCTCTTAGCAATGCAGGCTTTTCTCCGCAGCAAGCGGATAGCTTCATGGAAGCGCTTACCGGTGCCCGCATCAGTATTTTTAAGGCAGATGTAGGACGCTCCTTGTTGTTTGTGCTTTTGGGAGCCGGACTCATTTTCTTCTATCAGAGAGGGGGACTCAAAAAGAATTATTTCATCATAGGAATGGCGGCTTTAATTCTCTTGGATTTATTCCCAGTGAATAAACGCTACCTCAACGAAGAGAACTTTGTGGATGCAGATCGTTTGGAAAACAATTACGGCGTTCAGCCTAGTCCGGCCGATCAGGTGATCATGCAGCAATATGCAAATGACCCCTATTTCCGTACCCTTAACTTAACCGTGGGACTCGTTAGCGACGCCACCACCTCATTCTTCCATTACAGCTTGGGAGGTTACCACGGTGCCAAATTGAAAATTTACCAAGAGCTCATCGAAGGTCGCCTAGGTGCGGATATCGAAACCTTGCGTCAGTCATTGAGCAATCAAAGCTTTAGGCCGGACATGCTGGAAAACTTGGAAGCCTTAAATATGCTCAATACCCGCTATATCATTCTCAACCCAAACGCCCAGCCCTTGGAAAACACCGCGCGCTTGGGGAATGCCTGGTTGGTGAACAATATTCAATCGGCGGCTACAGCCGATGAGGAAATGGCGGCTTTAAACCAGATCGACACCAAAACCACCGCGGTGCTGCGTAGCCATTACGCCGAAAAAGCAGGTGCGGCGGGTAATGGCGAGGGTTCGATTAGTTTAAAGAGCTATGATCCGGAAAAACTGGTTTACAGCTATAATTCCAATAGCGCTAATTTGGCCTTGTTCTCCGAAATCTGGTATCCCGAAAATTGGACCGCAACGATTGATAATGAACCGGTAGAGATCTTAAGGGCGAACTATGTATTACGCGCTTTAAAGGTTCCGGCAGGGCAGCATGAAATCGTATTTGAATACCAAGATTCGGCTTCAGGAACTGCCAATGGGATTGCCCTAATCTGCTCCTTGTTAATTCTATTAGGTATGCCGGCTATTTTAATCTGGCAAAACAAAAAATAGGAACTTGAAAAAGATTTTGCTCTTAAGCTATTATTGGCCTCCTTCGGGCGGACCAGGCGTACAGCGCTGGCTTAAGAATGCCCTTTATTTACGCGATTTCGGATGGGACTCGGTGGTGATTACGCCCCAAAATCCGGTGGCCTCGAGTTACGATGCTAGTCTCTTGGAAGAGGTACCTGCAGATTTAAAGGTGATCCACACCAAGGCCCGCGATCCCTTTCAGGCTTATGCTTTATTGAAAGGCCAGAAAACTAAAAGCGGCAGCACGGGCGGTATTGGAATATTAAACAATCCCTCGCGCGGGCAGCAAATGCTCAATTACATCCGTGCTAATTTCTTTATTCCAGATGCGCGTAAAGGCTGGAACCCCTATTTATTGAAAGCCGCACGCCAAGTACTTCGTGAGGCTAAAATCGATGCGATTATCAGCACGGGGCCACCCCATAGCACGCATCTAGCGGCCCACCAATTACAGAAAGAATTTGGGATTCCTTGGTTCGCCGATTTCCGGGACCCCTGGGTGAATATCTTTTACAATAAACACTTTCCGCGCACCGCCCGTACCATCGCGAAAGATCAAGCTTTGGAAGATTTGGTACTCGCTAAGGCAGATGGGATACTAACGGTGAGTCCGGGTTTAAAAGCTGAATTTGAGGACCGTGCCCAAAAGATTCATTTGTTGTACAATGGTTACGATCCCAAAGACTTGCCTAAGGCCCAAGCTCAAAAGTCGAAGCACTTCAGCCTAAGCTATACCGGTAATTTTAAACCCAATCAAAATGTACCGGCCCTTTGGGAGGCTTTGGCGGAACTAAAAGCCGAAGAGACCAGATTCGCGGAAGATTTACAAATCAACTTTGTGGGGAATGTCGACCCCTCCATCCGGGAAACGATTGCCAAGCTCAACCTCGAGTCAAACGTAAAAGACCACGGCTACCAAGCGCATCATTATGCGACCGAGGTAATGGTCAATAGCGTCGGACTCCTTTTCATCGTGCCGCAAACCAAGGACAATCATTTAATCCTCACCGGAAAATTATTTGAATATCTGGGTTCGGGAAGCCCCTTAATCAGTATCGGTCCACCAGCCGGAAATGCCGCCCAAATTATCGCCGAGTGTGAGCGTGGCAGCACCATCGATTATGCCGACAAATCTGCTCTAAAGCAAAGCATTCGAGATCTTTACCAGCAATGGCAAGCGAGCGAAATCGATCCTAAACTCGATCCCCAATCTGCCGCGGCCTATACCCGCCGGGGAGCCGCCGAACAATTAGCGCAATTACTGAATAGCCTGCATGAAGACCACTAAGCACTTTTTGAAAGACTGGCAGCGAAACAGCGATTTCTACCCCGAACTGAGATTGCTGATTAGTATCAAGAGTTTCGACTTGGCCGCGATACGCCAGCGCTATTTAGCTTCCCGCAACAATGCCGTTGCCAAAGGTGGGAGTGTCGAAAGACGGGCGGTAAGTTTAGGCGGACTAGCCCAATTAGCCCTGAAGGGAGGGCAAGCCCAAGTAGAAGAGCTTATTGAGAATTTAAAAGAACCCCGCGGTTTGTCGGCCGTCGGTGATCGTTTGGCTTTTTCTTTAGAGAATACCGTTATTGTGATTGATTCGGCGGGAATGCATCACTTTAGCGACCCTTGGTTCAGCTACATCCATACCGTGTCTTTTCACCCCCAGGATCATCGTAAGGTTTTGGTGAGCAGCAGTGGTTTTGATGCCCTGTTCGAATACGATTACGCTACCGGCGAAAAGACCTGGGAATGGTTTGCTTGGGAAAACGGACTCTTTGAAGGTCACAGTAAAACAGGAGAAAGCATTCTTCTCACCCGCCAGATCGAACAACATCAAATTTGGGAAAAGGAAGGTCGAGCACATCTCTACATCTCCGATCCCCTGACCGAACACTTGCCGACTGCGCAAAGAGCGGCATTCATCAATACCGCCTCTTACGATGCCCAAGCACGCATCATGGCCACCCTATTCCATGAAGGCTCGGTGCGGGAGATAGACCCAGAAACAGGCGCTTCGGAGATCAAAATGCAGGGACTCAAAAATCCGCATGGTGGCTTTAAGCTCGGCCCCCATCAATTTATGGCTACCAATACCGGTCGTGGCGAACTTTGGCTGCAAACCGATCAAGAAATTCAGATCTTCTCTGGAGCCGAGCTAGCCCACAAAGCCCCCGAAATGGGGGATGCCGAGTGGTGGCAAAATGCCGTCCGCCATGGCGACTACTACCTCATCATCGACTCCAACCGCAATGCCATACTCATCCTCGATCCGAAGCATCAACGCTACGATCAAATAGCTTTTAATAGCAATTGGGCCGTACAAGACCTGGTGGTACTGTCAGGCCAGGAACCGGAGTATGGGGAGTTTTTAGCTAGCATGGGTGCTCGCTAGCCGCAGGCTTCGCCCTGTTCCCCGCTAGCCGCAGGCTATCCCCGCTACGAACGCAGTGAGTACCCCCGCTGCGAGTTTACGAGCACCCCCGCTAGCCGCAGGCTATATAATCCAGCGGATCAACTCGAAAGCCTCCGCATACCTTGCATTAATCTGAATCCCTCTCGTCTTGGCCAGGCCGAAGAAATACTCTTCATCCATATAGTTACGGAAGTTTTGCGATTGGTAGCATTTTAAGGCTTCCATCTTCGCTTGGATATGCTCCCGCTCGAGGCGGATGTGGCAATTATTGGTGAAGTGAAGGTTATTCCAGGGTAATTCGTAACCCAAGATACGGGTGTGTTTGAAAGCGCGTAAACCTTCTTCGTGAATCGTATGATGGTCTTGGTGGATGTCTAAAGAATTAGGCAAAAGCACCAAGTCGGGCTGAATTTTCTTTTTAAGCTTAATTAACTCTTCCAAGATAGCCTGTCGATGCTCGGGGAAATCACGCACTGGGAAATCGTAGGTGGTAATTCGGGCCGCATCAATCCCTAGAATTTGGGCTGCATTTCCCAATTCCTTCCAAAGCGTATCTTCGGGCATACCTGCAGGTAGCGACTTGATACAGGGGGAAAAGGCCGCATAATAAACCTCAATCCCTAAGTCGCTAAAACGCTTTAAGGTGCCACCGGAGGAGAATTCACCATCATCGGGATGAGGCGCTAAAACCAATACTTTTTTAATATTATCGAAATCCATGCAATCTTATTTTGTGGCCGCTTTAATCTGCTGATCAACCAGCGCTAAACCTTCTTCAAAATTATGAGGCGCATAGCCCAATTCCTTACGCGCTTTATCAATGATGAAACCTGTTTTCGGAGGACGCTGGGCGCGTTGATTCAAAGTGCTGGAAGACACAGGCTTTATAAGCGTCTCATCCAAATTCCAAAAGCGTGCAATACGACGCACCATATCGATGATGCTCATAAAATCTGCCCCGGAAATATTGTAGACTCCCTGCGCCTTCTGCTTAGCGGCCAAAATACAGCCATCGGCCAAATCCTCCGCTAAAGTTGGGGTTCGGAATTGATCATCGACCACCGTGATTGGTCCAGCTTTCTCCAAGGCTCCTTTAGCCCAAAGTACGATGTTGCTGCGGCTCATATTCTCCGCCACCCCATAGACAAGTACGGTTCTCAAAATAGCATGCGGCACATTGGAGGCCTGAATTAATTTCTCGGCCCGCCATTTAGAATCGCCATAATAAGACACTGGATTGGCTTCTTCCTCCTCTGTTAAAGGACCTTTGGAGCCATCAAAAATAAAGTCGGTCGAAAGGTGTACCAAATGCGCTTTATGCCAAGAGCAAGCAGCTAGGACATATTCCACTGCTTCCACATTCAATTGCTCGCAGCCGGCTTGATCATCCTCGCATTGATCCACATGGGTCATGGCCGCCGTATGAATCACCGCATCGGGTTTTTCGGAGCCTATCACCGCCAAGACCTCTTCCAAATTGCTGATATCCATCGATCGGTAGACATAGCCCTCGCGATGCTCGAGTCGATTTTCACCGCGAGCGGTCGCCACTAATTCTACCTCCGGATCGGCACTGAGTTTATGAACGAGCTTCTGACCCAATAATCCATTGGAACCCGTAATAAGAATTTTCATGATTCAAGAAGACTTTGACCTGGCTCTCGGTCGCCAAGTAATTTATATAAGGCTTTAATTTGATCCGCATTTCCCAATACGAAGAGTCGGGATTGCGGCACCAATAAGGCATTACTATCAGGATTGATTTGATAATTTCCATCAGGATCCTTCACCCCAATAATGGTACAACCTGTCTTTTGGCGGATGTGTAAATCGGTAAGCGTACAACTAGCCGTAGCCCCAATAAATTCAGAAAGCGGCACTTCCTCCAAATTGGAATCCGAGCTACCTTCAATCGATAAATGTTCTAAGAATTCTACGATGTCGGGGTTCATAACCAGGCTAGCCATATGGCCCCCGCCTACTCCCTCGGGCATCACCACCGAATCGGCTCCCACTGCTCTTAACTTCTTTTCAGTGCTCTCATTGCTGGCGCGACTAATGAGGCGGACTTTCTTATTGAGGGTTCGTGCCGAAATAATCACAAATAGATTATCGGCATCTTTACTTAAAGTAGATACCAAAGCGCGTGCTCGTTCGATGCCTGCTCGCTCGAGAACCGATTCATCGGTAGCATCAGCCTCTAGGTACAAAACGCCTTCCGGTTTTAGGAATTGGTCGATAATCTGAGGATTATTTTCAATCACTAATACCTTCTGACCATAGGCCTGCAATTTCCGCAAGGCGCGTCGGCCATTGCGTCCAAAGCCACAAAGAATCACATGATCCTTACTGTTTTCGATTTCCTTGTTCAAGTTGCGTTGTTTAAGATCTTCGATTAATTCGCCTGAGATCAGAGCCTGCGCCAATACGGTAAGGCCATAGGCGAATGTACCAAAACTACTAATGATTAGAAAGGAGGTAAACCATTGGCCCGCTGCCGAAAGCTCGCGCACCTCTTTAAAGCCTACCGTACTAAGGGTAATGATGGTCATATAGACCGCTTCCGAGAAGGAATAGCCTTCGAGACTCATATAGCCAATCACCCCAATCAGGATCAAACCTGTGAGCAAGGCGGCAATAAGACTAAATCGACTAATAGATTTGCTTTGGTACAAGGTTTAATTAAATATCGAGCACGGAGTGTCTCCGACTGCGCAGGTGATCTTTTATTTGAATCCAAAATGCGAGAACCAAATAAAGGATTACCGGCGAACCAAAAGTGATAAAGGAGGTGTAAATGAAATACTTGCGCACTACACCCGGTGAAATTCCCATGCGAGCGCCACTGCGGCTGCATACTTCAAATCCAAAACGTTCCGAAACACTTCTAATTCTCTCTATCATAATCAATCCTTTAACAGACTGTTCCCAAGTGCGCAATTTAAGCATTTTTTAGGCCCGCAGAGCCTGCGATACCATTCCAATACCGCTTGGGAATCCAAAGCAGAACGGATAGGTAAAGCCAATTGTTCATAGACGCGAACAATTTTGTTGAACTCTGGTGGAATTTGTTCTAAATCTATTAAAGCTTGATCTTGGTAAAGGCGCTGCCCCGTTTTAAGGCCATAGAAAAAACGATAGGGTACTACCATATTGATTATGATATGATTACGAAGTCCTTCACCCAAGGAAACCGATGATTGCTTTACCGATTTTTGGCGGCATCTGTAAAAGTGGGCCCACTCTCCTTTAAGCTCAAGCTTAAACAAGGACTTAAAATTTAGGTCTAAAAATTGAGTGAGGGGAACATGACCTATTTCTTCATCCAACAGCGCTTGTACTAGAAAAGCAATGCGTCTATCCGGAAAAGCTGCCGGCCGCACCCCTCCGTATTTCCATAAAATAGTCGGAGGATCTAATTGATGCTTATGTTTTAAAAATTGATACTGCTTTTGATGCGCTTTGAATTGCGGATCTGCATTTTCCAATAATCCTGCCTGACCTAAGAAAAGGGCCTCTAAATCGAAGGGCTCCTGGTAATGTTGCCACACTTTGCGATCAAGCGATTGCAGCATTCGCAGCATATGCTCTCCATTCGCTTTCAAACCGAGCGAATAAGCCAGAGACCAGCTAAAAACACTTTCCCAATCCCCTTTGGATTGATGGTATAATCGTTCCAAAAAATGCATTTTAGATTGCAATCGGGCTACAGCCATGCGATCCAACATCTCCGTCTTTGCAATCGGTGGGAGGTCCCTAAAATAAGCCCCGCAAGGAATAGCTTGCTCTTGTGCGAGCAATTGCTCGTAGCGCCAATACAAAGAAGCCTCAAAAAGTCCCTTTAATTCCAAACAAAGTATGGGACTCCCATCTTGATGGTAAATCACCTCATCTTCTTCATAGACCACATGAAGAATCACATTTCGATAAGCCGCATCTTTATGATGCTGATGGCGGCACCAATCCGACGACCGTAAGTGAATTTCAATATGTCCCGCCCAATCGGTTGCGCCTGCAGAGAGCTTCGCTTCGAGAAAATCGGGTCCGCCCAGACTATTTTCATAGCCGCGATGTTTTAGATATATTAAATCGCCCGAAGTACTACGCCAGGGTCCAGGTGCCAGCCGCTGCTGGCGCCATAAGTAGTGTAAAAAAGCCTCTTGCATGATAGCATTTGATTAAGGTTGCAACATTGATTACCTTTGATGCTTGATTTACAGCATTTATGGGAATCCAAGAGGAAATTAAACAGAGTAGCTTTCGTAGTTCCTATCAGAAAGCCTTCCTAAACATTTTATACACAAATAACTGGTTAGACGGAAAAGTGCGTGAAATGCTCAAGGAGCATGAGCTTACCAAACAGCAGTTTAATGTCTTGCGCATTTTACGGGGTTCCCATCCCGAGCCATTAAGTACGCTTCAAATCCGTGAACGGATGCTGGATAAAATGAGCGACTCATCTCGTATCGTAGACCGCCTCTTGGCAAAAGGTTATGTAGCCAAGAATACTTGCCCTAATGATAAGCGCTTGGTGGATGTAGTGATTACGCAAAAAGGCCTTGGATTATTGGCGGAGGTCGATAAAAAAGAGGATGTGATTGATCAATCCATGAATAATCTTACCGAGGAAGAAGCGAATCTGCTTAGTACCCTCTTGGATAAATTGAGAACTCAAGACTGATACTACGAAAAAAGGCCGCACCTTTCGACACGACCTATTTCCTCTTCCCCCTTTTGTTTAAAATTGTCAGTAGTGCCATATAGGCCCCGTTGCTGGACCGGCTAAGAAGGCTGCCGTGGCACTCTGGAAAATCGTGTTTTTGGTGGTGATTTTCATATTCTCCATTTGCCAACAGTCCCCGATGTGATTAGTACTCTGGTTAAAGTTTTGGTAATAGGTTGATCCGAATTGGCCATTGGCATTGGCACCATTGCCGCCGTTCAAGCTTTTATCCGGATAGGAGCCTTACAGTTCCCGCTTAAGCTTGCTTTTGTATCTAAGCTGTCCTTCCCTTCAGCTTATCTTACATTTTGTTTTCCCTATTTGAAAAATGATTGGTCTATATACCCTGTTCCATTTCCCAAATCAAATGTGGGTAAAACATAATAATCAATCGTAAAATTCACTTTTACAGACTATTAACTAATAAAAGAAGATTTGTGATGCAGACCTATATGCTCTTTTATGCTCTTAATCGGGCTACTGAAATGCTAAGTTATTGATTGTCAGATTCGCGTATTACACACAAAAAAGACAAGCTGAACCCCATGTCAAACAAAGGATTCCTGCATTTTGAATAAAAAGTGTGATTTAAAGAAATGCGGCCATTTCCTTTTGGAGTTTATGAGCTTCCTCTGCAGCCTTTTGGGCAAAGTCTAGATCTGCGCTAGCATAGATAATTCCACGAGAAGAGTTGATTAATAATGCCGGACTCGTAGTCCCCATGCCATAACGCATCACCTCTTCTACCGTGCCGCCTTGAGCACCCACTCCTGGTACCAATAAAAAATGATTGGGTGCCACTTTACGAACTTCCTCTAAATGCGCTGCTTTGGTAGCACCAACTACGTACATAAGCTCTTCCTCGCTGGCCCAAGTTTGCGCTTGCTGCATTACTTCTTGATACAATTTCGGACCAGAATTTAAATCCTTCAATTGAAAATCCGCACCGCCAGGATTACTAGTAAGGGCCAATAGAATCGCCCATTTCCCTTCAAAGCCTAGAAAAGGCTTTACGCTGTCGCTGCCCATGTAAGGAGCGACGGTAATGGAGTCAAAATCCAAGGTCTCTAAAAAGGCCTTAGCATAACGGGCTCCCGTATTACCAATATCACCGCGCTTTGCATCGGCAATTGTAAATACTTCTGGATAGTTTTTAGTAAGATACTGGATGGTGCGCTCCAAGCTTTGCCAGCCCTTTAAGCCCTCCGCTTCGTAAAAAGCAATATTCGGTTTGTAAGCCACCGCAAAAGATGCCGTTGCGTCGATAATGGCTTTATTGAACTCGAAAATAGGATCTTCCAGTTCCAGTAAGTGTGCGGGGATCTTTTCTAAGTCTGTGTCCAAGCCTACACAGAGTACCGACTTTTTGATACGAATCTGTTCTTCGAGAGCTGCTCTTTTCATAATCTTTTATTCGCCGCCTTCACGCAATCGTTCTGCGTTTTCGGCTAGATTCAATTCGTCAATGAATTTTTGAATATCACCGTTCACCACTTCGCTCAAATTGTAAACGGTTAAATTAATACGGTGATCGGTAACCCTTCCCTGTGGGTAGTTATAGGTGCGGATCTTAGCCGATCTATCTCCTGTAGAAACAAGGGATTTACGATGATCTGAAATGGCACTATTGTGTTTTTCCAATTCCATATCGTAAAGCTTGGTTCGCAGCATTTGCATGGCGCGTTCGCGGTTGGCTAACTGAGAGCGTTCAATTTGGCAAACTACTACAATGCCCGTCGGCTTATGGGTCAGTTGCACCTTGGTTTCTACCTTGTTTACGTTCTGTCCCCCGGCTCCTCCCGATCGGGAAGTTTGCATTTCCACATCCGATTCTTTCAACTCAACGTCTACATCTTCAGCTTCTGGCAATACGGCCACAGTAGCTGCCGAGGTATGAACTCGACCTTGCGTTTCGGTGGCTGGAACCCGCTGCACGCGGTGCACGCCAGACTCAAACTTCAAAGTCCCATATACATCTTCGCCACTTACCTCCATGATGATTTCCTTGTAGCCACCCATGGTGCCTTCATTGTAATCCACCACCTCGACCTTAAAACCCTTTCCTTCGCAGTAGCGGGTGTACATCTTAGCCAAATCACCGGCAAAAATAGAAGCCTCATCCCCTCCGGTCCCGGCTCTAATTTCCAGGACGGCATTCTTTTCATCTTCCGGATCCTTAGGAATCAGCATAAAGCGAATTTTCTCCTCGAGATCTTCCAAGGCCGGTTCGATTTCTTCGAGCTCCATCTTGGCCATGTCGCGCATCTCATCATCGTCCCCCGAAATTAACTCCTTGGCTTCTTTTAACCGTCCGCTAAGTTCAATGTATTCATCACGAGCATCTACCACCTTTTTAAGGTCCTTATACTCTTTATTCAATTTCACATAACGCTTCTGATCCGCAATAATATCGGGTTGAATAATGAGGTCATTTACCTCATCAAAGCGTTGTTTGATCTGGTTTAACTTATCTAACATCGCCTAAGCTTTAAAATATTCGAACTGCCCGTGTTCCGATTGGATCGATACTTGGGCTTTCTCGGCGGCTTCCACCCTACCAATGATCTTAGCTTCCACACCGAAGCTTTCGCTAATGCTTATCAGCTCCTTAGCCACCTCAGGCTCGCAATAAATTTCCATACGATGTCCCATATTAAAGACCTCATACATCTCTTTCCAAGAGGTTCCGGATGAATTCTGAATATGTTTAAATAAAGGTGGGGTTTCAAATAAGTTATCCTTTACAATGTGGTTGGCATCTACAAAGTGTAAAACCTTGGTTTGAGCGCCTCCACTGCAATGTACCATTCCCTTCACGGCAGCGCGATGTTGCTTTAAAATAGCGGCAATGACCGGTGCATAGGTGCGTGTAGGAGATAAAACCAATTTACCAGCGTCCAAAGGACTCCCTTCCACCGCATCGGTTAATTTGGATTTCCCAGAATAAACTAAATCCTTCGGAACCATCGGATCAAATGACTCGGGGTACTTTTCGGCTAAATAATGAGCAAAAACATCATGGCGCGCCGAAGTAAGGCCATTACTGCCCATGCCGCCATTGTATTCTTTTTCATACTTAGCCTGACCAAAAGAGGCCAATCCTACGATGACCAAACCGGGGCCGATATTCGCATTGTCGATTACCTCCGCTTTAGGCATTCGAGCTACTACAGTCGAATCCACAATGATGCTGCGTACCACATCACCCACATCGGCCGTTTCTCCGCCGGTAAGGATTAGATTCAAGCCCATTTCATTGAGCTCATCAATCAATTCTTGAGTACCCTGAATAAGCGCCGCTATGACCTCCCCTGGGATTAAGTTTTTATTGCGACCAATGGTGGATGAAACCATAATGGGGACATCCACGGCACCTACACATAATAAATCGTCGATATTCATGATCAGAGCATCTTGAGCAATGCCCTTCCATACGCTTAAGTCACCGGTTTCCTTCCAATACATATAGGCTAAAGAAGACTTGGTTCCCGCGCCATCAGCATGCATAACCACACAATGATCCTCCGATCCACTTAGGTAATCAGGAATTATCTTACAGAAAGCTTTGGGATATAAGCCTTTATCCAGCTTCTTAATCGCACGGTGCACCTCTTCCTTTTGAGAGCTCACCCCGCGTTGCGCGTACTTCGACGATTGATCTTTCATTTTGCAAAAATAAAAAAGCGCCCCGACGTTTGGAGTCGGGGCGCTTCATAATATTTTGAGAATCTACTTAATACGAACCCAAAGGCCGGGCTGAACACCACCAATCTCCTCTAAATTCGGATTTAATTCTTCCAGTGTATCTTCATCAATATCCAACTCATCGGCGATATCGCCTAAATCCTGGCCACGACGCTTAACAAGGTAATGACTAGCATCCCATTCTTCATAGTTACCATCCTTCTCTACTTTGAGCTGCATGCCAATAAAAGGACGCACGCCGCGTAGACCTCCATTGAGCTCTTTCAACTCGCGCATGTTAAGCTTGTATTGACGCGCAATTACACCAAAGCTCATACGCTTGGTCATCACAAAGATTTCACCCGGCTTAACCGTATTCGCTTCTTCCTTCTTCTGAGCTAAAATATCCCTCGGATCCACTCCCTCTGGAGTTTCTAGACCTTCAGATGGAACATAATCATCACGCAGTACCTTGATATCGGTACGACGGTTAATCTGGTTTCCAATTTCTTGTTTCTCCGGACTCTGACGCTTAATAAAGCGCTCGGTCAACTGATCGCCAGCCGCAAAAGCTTCTGAACCGTAACCATCGTAGTTTTCTGGAATCTTAAAGGGTTCGGTTTCGCCCATACCTCTTGGTACTAATCGAGCCGCATCAATACCTTTTGAAGCTAAATACTTGGTACAAGTGTCGGCACGTTTCTGAGAAAGAACATTATTTCGCTCGTCACTATCCCGGTAATCCGTGTGTGAACGCAATTCGATAACGATGGTAGGGTTATTTTCTAGAATAACTACTACCGAATCCAAAGCTGACATCGCTTCCGGACGTAAATCCCACTTGCCTAAATCAAAGAATACGTTAGGTAATACAATCGGCTCTTCAATCGGATCCAGTTCTTTATTCAAACGGAGACGCTTGATAAAATAGTTCGCAGAAGGCACAAACTCGAAGCTGTTTAATTCAAAACCAATCGTGCTTACGTCACCGGTATTGGATAAGAATTTTTTCTTCTCAAAGGTCAGCTTATAGTTTACGTCCTCCTTCACTTTCGTATCATCGAAAATATAGTAACCGTCGGCATCCGCAGTAATACTTACGGAAGAGCCATCCGAACCATCCATTCTAACGGTGGCTTCCGGAATAGGCTGCTTGGTTTTAGAGCTCAATACCACGCCCTCTAAATTGAATACCAATGGCGTACGATATACTGCATAGATATCATCACTTCCTTCTCCACCTTCGCGGTTTGAGGAAACAAAGCCTTTTTTGGTATCCTTACCGGGTGCCCAAATTAAATGGAAGTCATCGTAATTACTGTTAATGGGGAATTTCATGTTCTCCGCTTCACCAACGGGCATTCCATCTTCTCCTAGTTTAATGCGGTATACGTCTAAGCCACCCATTCCCAGGTGTCCATTGGAAGAGAAATACAGATAACCATCACCATGAACGATGGGGTAATATTCAGAACCCTCGGTATTTACTTTAGGCCCTAAGTTAGTAGGTTGTTTCCAGGCCTTAGCACGACGATCATAAGTAGTCATGTAAATATCGTGCTTACCTCGACTGCCAAAGTCATCCGAAACAAAATACAAGAACTTATCGTCGGGCGATAAATTAGGATGCCCAACATTAGCCGCTGTATCCGATCCGATAATAACTTGCTTGGGCTCATCCCAACGCTGGCCAACCATTTCGGTTATATAAATACCACAACCCAGTTTTTCATTCTCTTCTTTGATACAACGGGTAAAGTATAATTCCTTTTTACGGCTATCGAAAGTTGCGGTTCCTTCGTGGTAATCGGTATTTAATACGCCATCAATATCCAAAGGCGCGGGAGTGGACCATTTTAAATCAGCATAGGAAACTTCTTCTTGATCATCACCTCCACGACGGCGGCGACGTGACTTACGTTCGGCTTGAGAACTGTAGATATCCATAAAAGACTGACCAATCCAGCCGTCTTCATCATTACCTTCTGATTCTTCACGAGAAGAGATAAAATAGATGATATCATTCTCCCGACGATCTCCACCAAACATTACCGAAAAATCCATGTCTCGGCTGTTGATGTCTTTCATGTTATCTACTTGATACTGACTCGGCTGATTTTTCCATTCAATGGCTTTACGAGTCGCCGAAATGGCTTCATCCCCTCTGGAATCGGTAGGGTTTTCTTTTTTGTACTCTTGATATACCTCGATCGCCTCTTCGTATTCTCCCTGAGACTTAAGCATATCGCCCTTGTAAAGCAGGGCCACTGGGTCTTTGTAACCCACTTTCGCGGCCTTGTTATAGAAGTTTTCCGCGTTCTTATAATCGTTCATCATGCGGTAGGCTTCGGCCGTCTTAAACAAAACCTCCGCCTTTTGATCGCGGCCTTTAGCCTCGTTATAGGCGTCTTTTAAGAGCTCAATAGCGTAAAAATACTCTTGGGCATCATAGGCCTCATAGGCCTCAGCAATCTCCTTAGGCAACTTAGGTTCAGTGTCTTGCGACTGCTGAGCATAACTGCTAGTGAGACTTGTAGACAATAAGAATATCGCGATTCCAAAACGAAAATTCCTCATATAAAATGAACGGATTTTGATCAGTAAGCCGCTAAAATAGTTAAATATTTTATTCGAGTTTATTGAATCCACGGGTATTCCTAAAAAAAGAAAAGCCGCGAAAAACAGGTCTTCGCGGCTCATCCTTGAGAATAAGATGGTCTATTTACATGAAAATCAGTTCACGGTACTTTGGTAATGGCCAAAGTTCGTCATCTACCAACATTTCTAGTTTATCAACCGCATAACGGATCTTAGTGAAATATGGTAATACATTTTCGCAATAGGCGATCGCTTTTTCGCGCGTATCCTCCATGGCATTGCAGCGCTTGCGCTCCTCAATCATGGCCTCTCTTTCCGAGATAATGGTG
>CBFHRN010000042.1:0-16569 GCA_965658275.1 Croceimicrobium sp. | reverse complement strand
AGTCTTCAATTGCTTCATTGCTTACGGGTAGAAATTTACTTTTACTACTGGTAGTGCCAGAAGACTTGGCAAACCACTTTATTTCACCTGGCCACAAAACATCAGGTTTACCCTGTCGGATTCGATTTATTTCGGGTTCTAGGTCCTCATAAGTGCTCAGTGGAACACGCTCTTGAAAAGTTTCGGACCGATCAATATCTTCAAAATTGTATTTACGTCCCCATTCGGTTTCACCGGCGGTCGCTAATAGTTGAGCTAGCACCTCGGCCTGAACCTCATGGGGATATTTCATGAAAAGCTCAAGCTGGTGGTAGCGCTTTTTCATGCGCCAACTTAAAAATGAATTTACCAGTTCAAGCTTCATATATGCTTTATTTTAGCAGTGAAAATTACGCTATGGATTATTTAATCACACTCGAAAAAATGCCAGCTTGGCTCGATGAAGATAATGAAGCTCAGTATTTACTGAAAGCGGATCAAGATTTCATTAAGGTACGGCATTTGATCGGAAGCCAAATTACGATAGAATTCCAAAACGAGAAGTATTGCAGTCATTGTGGAAATCGATTTGAGGATCTATTTCGGATGGGCTTTTGCCGGAATTGTTTTTTTACGGCCCCTGAGGCCGGTGAAAGTATCATTCGTCCAGAGTTAAGTCGCGCTCATGAAGGCATTGAAGATCGAGATTTGGAATATGAAAAATCCTATCAGCTCCAAAAACACATAGTGTACTTCGCAAATAGTGGCGATCTTAAGGTCGGGGTCACGCGTGCGGCTCAAAAGCTAAACCGATGGATTGATCAAGGTGCTTCAGAAGCTATTGTGTTTGCCGAAACGGAAAATAGATTTCAAGCCGGCCAAATCGAAGTAGCTATGAAGGCGCATTTAGGGGATAAAACGCCTTGGCAGCGCATGCTAAAAAATGAAATTCCAGAGATTGATTTAGTTGAGCAGAAGCACAAACTCAAGAGCGCTCTTGAAGGAGATTTAGCGCAATTTTATTCGAATGACGATCACGTGCAAAGGCTTAAATTTCCCGTAATTGAATATCCGCTTAAGGTGAGCTCATTGAACTTGGATAAAGAATCAAAGATTGAGGCAGTACTCAAAGGGGTCCGCGGTCAGTATCTGATTTTTGAAGGCGGCAAGGTTTTTAATGTTCGAGCCAATACGGGTTATCGCATTAAGCTTTCTTTCGCCTGATTTTCTCAAGATCAGTTTTTCTCAAACTTGCTAGTCCGCTCAAAGCTGGAATCGCCCAATTGAAGAACCAGACAATAGTAGTAGCGATGGCCATGCCAAAGCTTTGATCGGAGAAAAGTTCAAAATAATACAGAGATAAGGTTCCTTTGATAAGGAAATCCAATCCGGTATAACTCGGAATTAAAGCGCTCACGAAAAAGTAGACGGGTAGGCTTAGTAGGAGGGTGTAATTCAAGGGCGTAATTTCGAGTCCCCAGATCACGATGGCTAATTGGGAAGAGTAGATAAGGAAGCGGAGCCCATTAAGTGCTAATATCTTTAGTTTTTCAATGACGGATGGCTTTCCGGAAATAAGATAGTCTTTAAAGCTGCGTTTTCCCCAATTGTACTTGGCTAATAAGCTGATCCATCGCTCCAGTCGGATGTAAAGAAATAATCCTATTCCTGCGGCAATAAAACTGAGTCCTTTTAAAGCAGGGCTCCAATCATTAAATAATAAGGGTAACAGAATAAAGCAGATAATAGCTTTGGAGGCTATTTTCGGTGCATGCGTCCAGAAGGTTAGGAATAGGGCTTTTTTTCGGTGATTAGCATCTTCTTGAATTATGTATCGACCAACGATTTCTCCACTGTTTACGGGGCTTATGAAGGCAAGCCCGTAACATTTTAAATTGTGTAGGAGGGCTTCGCGAACCGAAATTTCACGTAAGGTGGACTGAACTATTTGCCAGGCTTTCGCGTCTAAAATTAAGTTTAAAGACCAGAGGGCCAAAAACAAGGCCAAGGCAGTAATACTGGATTGGCCCCAGTTCATTCGAAGCTCCGAAAAGTCGATGGCCGATAGTTTTTGGTAAAGGAAAAAAAGAGCCAGGCTTATTAACCCGATCTTTAATAAAGGGTATACTACCTTTTTTACCATACGGAGATTTCCTCGCCAGCCTTAAGTCCGAAATAATTTCGAATACCAAAAACTAGTGGATAGATAATAATAGTGTCAGCGGCAGCGAAGAGTACTTTAAAAGTCCAGCCATCTCCGATGAGCGGTACGATTTCATCAAAGTTTTTTACGCCGATAAAGATCACAGTGGTTACTAATACCGTATCAACCAATTGGGAAAACATCGTCGAAAAGTTATTCCGAAGCCATAGGTAGCGACCCTTGGTTTTACGCTTTACTAAATGGAAGATTCGTACATCTACGAATTGTGCGACTAGATAGGCCAGCATGCTCGATGATATTACCCGCCAAGAATTTTGAAATACGATATCGTATTCAAAGTTTCCAACCGGAGAGTCGGCGATAGCGGGGAAATAGTGACCAAGGAAAAGTATTAAAAGCACCAACATGGAGGCGAAAAAACCGGCTAGAACCACCATGCTTGTATTGCGCCGCCCGTAAATTTCACTAAGAATATCGGTAATTAAGAAAGTGAGGGGATAGGGAATGACTCCGGCTGAAACGATGAAAGTTTTAAATCCTAAATCGACGGTAACAAACTTATTGGCAATTAAGTTACACGTTATTAGGGCTGCAATAAACAAAGATGCCAGGATCACAAAGGTGAACCCGGCATGCTTTTGTTTTTTATCGGTTAGTTCTTTCATTAATCAATTTGAAGGTCGAATTCCATTCGAGTTTGCATTCCTTGACGGGATTGCGCTTTTTCCAGCAATTCGAGGTAATAGGCAAATTGGCCTAATTCGGCTTTTATTTTGGCTTCACCCATACTTTCACTTAGGTCTTCAATTAACTTCTGGAAAGGATCTTCCATTTCTGGATAACTTACAACGCTGTAGTTTTCAAGTCCAGCCTTATTAGCAGCGGCATTAATAGCATCATTAATTCCTCCTAAGACATCCACCAGGCCAAGCTCTAAAGCATCGGCCCCTGAATAAACTCGACCTTGTCCTAGGCTGTCTACCGTTTCTACTGTCATACCTCTGCCGTCTGCTACCCGCTTAATAAAGGTTCCGTAAACACGGTCAATTTGGGCAATCATGATGCGGTTTTCCGCCGGACTCAAATCACGATCCAAAGTACCTAGATCCGAATACTTGTTGGTTTTTACCGTCTCTATATTGATACCCAGATTCTCGTTCATTAATTCCTCCGCCGTAAAAAACAATCCAAATGCTCCTATCGAACCTGTTACTGTATTTTCTTGAGCAAAGATGCTGTCCGCATTGCAGGCAATATAGTATCCGCCACTAGCGGCTACATCACCCATGGAAGCCATAACAGGCTTTACTTCTCTGGCCAAAGCCATTTCTCTCCAAATAACTTCGGAGGCTAGAGCGCTACCACCAGGACTATTAACACGCAATACAATGGCCTTAACTTTATCGTCTAATCTGGCTTTACGGATGGCACGCGCAACGCGATCGGATCCAATCGTGTATTCATTGCCTTCACCGGAATTAATTTCTCCTTGCGCAACGATTACCGCTACTCGGTTTTCATTGTACTCCTTACTTCCATTGAGGTCAAATTTCTTCCCGTATTTCTTAGGGCTAATAAAGTCGATCTGGCGGAAGCTAGATTTTCCACAAGCATGGGCTAAATGCTCCTGAACTTCATCTTCATAAGCGGTCGCTTTAATGAGTCCTAGTTTGGCAGCAGCAAGGGGGCTGGTCATTACGCTATCTGCAATGGAATTAAGTTCCTCTGCACTTAGGCCGGTGCTTTCGGATAAGTCGGCAAGGTAATTTGACCAAACCGAATTAAGTAATTCGGTTAGCTGTAAACGATTCGCATCGGTCATCTCCTGACCCAAGAAGGGTTCGACCGCACTTTTAAATTTATTGCCCGTAGCGCGAATTACGACAGGTTTTACGCCTAGCTTTTCCATGGCTTTTTGGTAGTAGCTGACAGAGGCACTTAGACCCGAAAATTCAAGAATACCTTGAGGATTCACAAAAAATGTATCCGCAACTGAGGCTAGGAACAAACCTTTTTGGGTCAAGATTTCGCTGTAGCCATAAATGAATTTTCCACTTGATTTAAAATCTACCAGCGCTTCTCTCATTTCCAGTAAAGTTGCATTACCTGCCATTGGAAAGCCACCTTCCAGATAAACTCCTGAAATTTTCGGATCATCTTTAGCCGCTTTTAAGGAAGCAATAATTTTATCCAGGCCTGTAGCACTTTCAATTTGACCAGCGATTGGGTTAAAGCTTTCAAAAGGATTGTTTTGTGCTCGTTCTACAAATTGGGCGTTTAGGTCAATTTTTAGAACGGTATTGTCCTTTACTTCCAATTCGGGGCTTTGGATTGAAGCTAAAGAAGCGAAAAAGATGAAAAGAATAAAAATCAAAATGGCACCGCCAAAGATGGATGCCAATAGCATTTTTAAGAAGGATTTCATTTGAATCTATTTAGTTTTGCGTTTCTGATACAATATTAAATATAAGTTTCATTTGTCGAAAGCAAGGGGCGGTATTTACCTGTTATTAGGTGGTAATCTGGGGAATGTAGTCGATAACTTCAAAAAAGTCGAAGAACTGACGGCCCCCAAATTAGATGTGCTGCGAAAATCATCGGTTTACGAAAGTGAACCTTGGGGTATGAAGAGCCCTCATCTTTTTTACAATCAGGTGTGGGAAGTCACAACCTCTTTAGCTCCTCGCGAATTGCTTCAATTCCTGTTAAAAATTGAGGTAGACTTGGGAAGAGTCAGAAGTGAACATTCGAACGCTTACACGGATAGGCCAATTGATATCGACATCCTTTTATATGGGAGCCGGCTTATATTGGGAAAAGATTTGGTTCTACCACATCCTCGAATGTCCCAACGTGCATTTACTTTGTTACCCTTGTTAGAGCTGCAGGCTGATTTACGTGACCCTAGTTCTGGTGAATTGTATCAAGATAAGTTAGATGCGCTCAATGAAAGCGATAAAAACGCCGTAAAAAGAATAAGCAATTGAGGTATATTGCCATAGAGGGAAATATTGGCGCCGGAAAAACAACTTTGGCTAAGCTTTTATCAGAAGAGCTCAATGCCCGTTTGGTTTTGGAAGAGTTTGAGGATAATCCTTTTCTTTCGAAATTTTATGAAGATCCCAAGCGCTATGCCTTTTCGGTGGAGATGGCATTTCTCGCCGATCGTTATCATCAATTAAATCGGATTCAATCTTCGGAGGATTTGTTTCAGCCATTGCTTATAAGTGATTACGCACCGTTTAAAAGTTTGATTTTCGCCCAGAATAATTTGGAAGCTGAAGAGTTTAAGCTCTATCGAGAATTCTGGCAGATGGCACTAGGCAAGCTTCGCCAACCCGATTTGATTATTTACTTAAATCGACCGGTGGATTCCTTACAAAGCAATATTCAGAAGAGGGGACGCGATTACGAAAGGAATTTAAAGTCGAATTATCTTGAAAAGTTAAGTGAACGTTATGCGTTTCATTTAAAAAACCATTGGCAGGGAAAATTAATTCATGTAGAAGCCGATGAGTGGGATTTTTTAAAAGGCGCAAAGCCTTTGTCAGACTTCGTTTCACGCTACTTGAAGGGATATTTAAATTAAGTGATTAATAATTACTGAAAAAATTAATCCCTGCATTTAATTGAAATGCGGTGGGATTGCTGGATTTTAGTACTTTTGTCCAATAATTATTGCTCACGCAACTACTTAACCCCTTACAATTTATGAAAAGACTGAGTTTACTTTTCGGATTTATTTTTTCTGCTGGTTTGGCTTCCGCCCAGGATGATGCACGTATGTCGGAAGCTCACCCCAGTAATTTTCGCCACTGGTCATTCGGATTGAATTTAGGTGCTACAGCTTCGCTTGGTGATGCAGCTAGTTCTCCAATTGGATCAATGTGGGGTCAAAAGGGAAACGGAATTCCTTATGAAGTAGGTGGCTATGAATTTGGTGTTCAAGGTCATTTAGATCGCTGGATTAGTCCTACGATTGGATTAAGAGGTACTGCTGGTTATCACACAACCTCTGGCTCTTACAAAGCAACTTCTTACTTTGAAGGTGATTATATCGATGCAGACTTAAGTATGTTACTGAATCTGTCGAACATGTTTATTTACGGAAAAGATTATGACCGTAAGTTCTCAGTTTTATTTGGTATCGGTTTGGGCGTAAGTTACCTAGAGGCAGATCGCTTTTTAGCCGATGGCACATTTACTGGAAGTGCAGGAGGTTCAAATAGAGATGATCGTGCATTTTTCATGAATATTCCTTTACAGTTAAACCTTAAATACCGTTTAAACAATTCTTGGGATTTAGATGGTATTTACAAGCATACCTTTGCGACAATTGACGGAGCGGATGCTCACAGTGTTCCAAGCACAGGATTGGATATGTTTGGATATGTGGGATTTGGAGTTTCATACAACTTTGGAGCAGACGAAAAGCAAAGTATAGTATACTATAGCCCATTCGAAGGAATGTTTGCAGACATCTCTGAGATGAAGGCGGGTTACGATAAACTGACTACCGACGACGACGGTGACGGCGTTAGCAACTTATTCGATCAAGATAACAGCACTCCAGAAGGTGTTGTAGTAGGTGCCAACGGTGCTCCTCTTGATGTTGATGGTGATGGTGTTCCAGATTATCTGGATGCGGATCCATTTACTCCTAAAGGTGCTAAAGTGGATTCTGAAGGTCGTACAATCGACTCTGACGGTGACGGTGTAGGTGATCACATCGACGAGGAGCCTAATACTCCAGAAGGTGTATTGGTAAACTGGAAAGGTGTTTCTGTTGCTGATGCTGCCTCAGGTGGTGGCGGTGGTGCTTACATGCCTTCTGTATACTTCAGCTTTAACAGTGCTACTGTAACCGATGCTAACTATATGCGTTTAGCTGCAATTGCAAGCGGAATGAAAGCAAATCCTAAAGTGAAGATTACCCTTACAGGACACTCTGACGCTTCTGGTCCAGAAGAATACAATAAAACATTAGGTCAGCGTCGTGCAGATGCGGCCAAAAAAGTATTAGTTCAAGAATTCGGTATCGACGAAGGTCGTATCATGACCGATTCTAAAGGTGAGGCTATGCCATTGGCTAGCAGCCGTAATAATATCAACCGTCGTGTTGACGTATCGGTGAACTAAGCGAAATTCACTAAATAAAAAAGCCCCGTGGAAACGGGGCTTTTTTTATGCTTAAAAATTAATGACTATTTAATACGTCTAATGTAATCCCACATTACAATACCGGCGCTTACTGAGATGTTTAATGAATGCTTGGTGCCAAATTGCGGGATTTCAATGGCGCCATCGCAAATCGCTAAAACCTCATCGCTGACGCCGCTTACTTCGTTTCCAAATACAAATACAATTTTGTCCAGTCTTTCCGGTTTCCAATCGCGCAGGTTATAGGCTTGGTCGGTTTGCTCTATAGCCCAAACTTGATAGCCCTTCTCTTTCAATTCTTTCAGGCTAGGAGCAATTCCGTCGGCTAAGTGTTGCCAGTCGACCGAATCGGTAGCGCCTAAAGCGGTTTTATTCATTTCTTTGCTGGGTTCCGGACTAAGGCCGCCAAGCAATATTTTTTCGCATTTAAAAGCATCGGCAGATCTAAAAACTGATCCTACGTTCAGTAAACTTCGAACTTCATCCAAAGCAATGATGAAAGGAAATTTTTCCTCTTTTTTAAATGCTTCAGTGGTCAATCTATTTAGTTCGCTCATGCGGAGCTTTCTCATCATATTGTATTTTAGCCAAACATCAAAAATACTTGAAATTGGCGGCGAAAACGAAGTCTGAGACTCCTTTAATGAAGCAGTATAATGAGATAAAGGCCAAGCATCCCGATGCTATGCTGCTTTTTAGGGTGGGTGACTTTTACGAAACCTTTGGTCAAGATGCGGTTCGTGCGAGTAAAATACTGGATATCGTTCTTACGAAACGCTCGAATGGAGCTGCGGCAGACACCGAGCTAGCAGGCTTTCCGCATCATGCTTTGGATACCTATTTACCTAAACTGGTGAGAGCCGGGGAACGGGTGGCTATTTGCGATCAACTGGAGGACCCCAAGCAAACCAAGACCATCGTGAAGCGAGGCGTTACAGAGTTAGTAACACCAGGCCTAACTACGCATGATCAAGTATTGCAATCGGGGCGCAATAATTTTCTTTGCGCGATTCACATTGGGACCAATCGGCAAGGTGTCGCTTTTGCGGATATTTCGACCGGTGAAATGATGGTAGCGGAAGGGAGTCATGATTACATTGATAAGCTTATTCAAAGTCTAAGACCAGCAGAGGTTCTATATCCTAAATCTAAGAGAAAGGTATTTGAAGAGCTTTATGAGGGTGATTTTTACGCATACCCCTTGGATGAATGGATTTATCAGTTTGATTTTGCACAGGAAAACCTATTGGATCATTTTAAAGTGGGCTCCTTAAAGGGTTATGGTATCGAAAACATGTCGGAGGCCATTTCGGCATGTGGTGCGGTCTTCCACTATATGAAGGAAACACAGCATAATCGATTGGACCATATTAGCTCAATTTCAAGGATTGATCATGACGAATATGTCTGGATGGATCGATTTACGGTTCGGAATTTGGAAATATTTGAAGCCAATAGTAGAGGAGGTCAGTCACTTTTAAATGTTATGAATCACTGTCTTTCTCCTATGGGCTCTCGCATGCTGCAACGATGGTTGGCTATGCCCTTATTGGAAAAAGAGGCCTTAGAGAAGCGACATTCGATTGTAGAGGTTTTTTACAAACATCCTAGCTTATTGGAAGAGCTTCGTGCTGGAATGTCTGAGATAAACGATTTGGAGCGCCTAGCGGTTAAGTTGAGTACGGCTAAAGTCCTACCCAAGGAACTGATTCAACTTAAAAAGGCTTTAAGTTTATCTAATTCGATTAAAAGTCTTTGTGCAGATCAAAAAGGGGATTTAGCAGATCTAGTGGCTTCCTTAAAGCCCTTGAAAGATCTTATTGCAATCGTGTCCGACACCTTAAAAGATGAGCCTCAGAATAATTTGGCCAAAGGGGAGTATATCCGTGAAGGTGTTTCGTCCGACCTCGACGAGTACCGCGATATGCTTTACAACGGTAAGGATAAGTTGCTAGATATTCAACAACGAGAGGCAGCGGCAACCGGTATAAGCAATCTTAAAATTGCTTTTAACAATGTGTTCGGCTATTATTTAGAGGTACGGAACACCCATAAAGATAAAGTGCCTTCGGATTGGATTCGCAAGCAGACCTTGGTTAACGCCGAGCGCTACATCACTGAGGAACTCAAAGAGTATGAGCAGAAAATTCTTGGGGCGGAAGAAAAGGTTCAGGCATTGGAGCAATCTTTATATCAAAACCTCCTATCTAAATTGCTTCGCTTCTTGAGTGATATTCAATCCAACGCTCGAATATTGGCTCAAATTGATTGCCTGTCTTCCTTTGCCTACTTAGCACAACGAAATAATTACCACCGACCTTTACTTACTGAGAACTATAGTATTGAGATAAAGGAAGGTAGGCATCCTGTGATTGAAAAGAGCTTAGCCGCTGGAACGGAGTACATTTCAAATGATCTTCATCTAAATCGAGAAGAGAATCAATTAATGATGATTACAGGTCCGAATATGTCGGGTAAATCTGCGCTTCTTCGGCAGACTGCCTTAATATGTTTGATGGCCCAAATCGGTTCATTTGTTCCTGCGTCAGCTGCAGAATTAGGCCTGGTAGATAAGATATTTGTTCGTGTGGGCGCATCGGATAATATCTCTCAAGGCGAATCTACCTTCATGGTGGAGATGAATGAAACGGCGAGTATTCTAAATAATCTTTCCGATCGAAGTCTGATTCTTTTAGATGAAATTGGCCGAGGGACGAGCACTTATGATGGTATAAGTATAGCTTGGAGCATAGCGGAGTTTATTCATGAGCATCCAGCCAAGGCCAAGACTCTTTTCGCTACCCATTACCACGAATTAAATGAAATGGCCAATATCTTTCCACGCATTAATAATTTCAATGTTAGTGTTAAGGAGCTTGGCGATCGAATCATTTTCATGAGGAAGTTGAAGGAAGGCGGAAGTGCACACAGTTTTGGTATACATGTGGCTAAAATGGCAGGTATGCCGGCGCTTGTTTTAAGCAGGTCTGAAAAAATACTAGCTGAACTGGAAGCCTCTCGGGCTAAAGGAAATACAGAAGAAACCTTGGCTAAGAATGATCGGGAAATGCAGCTAAGTTTCTTTAAACTAGATGATCCCATACTTGAGGATATCCGCAAGGATATTCAACTCTTGGATATCAATACCCTAACACCCGTTGAGGCTTTGATGAAATTGAATGAAATCAAGAAAAAAATTGGAGCTTAGTATTGTTTCAATTTCAGAAATGATATTATATTTGCCGTCCCAAAGCGCAAGCGGCGGGAAGTTCTTATAAACTGCGAGAGTAGCTCAGCTGGTAGAGCACAACCTTGCCAAGGTTGGGGTCGCGGGTTCGAATCCCGTCTCCCGCTCAAAGGCCCTCTGAAGAGGGCTTTTTTTTGCACCTTAAATGGTGCGATGGTTCTAGACTCTAGATTCCAATTTCTAGATTCTAATACAACCGCCCTGGTGGTGGAATTGGTAGACACGCGGGACTTAAAATCCCGTGACCATTGCGGTCGTGCGGGTTCAAGTCCCGCCTGGGGCACCACTTAAATGCATTTAACCCTTGTTAGTCAATAGATTAGCAAGGGTTTTTGTTTTTAAGCTGAAAAATTTTCGCTTGTCTGTGCTGTTTTTCATGGAGTTGCCTTATTGCTTGTGACCTTTAGATCTTCCGTTTTTGATCTGATGTTTAGATGTTTTAATTTCAGGGAAGCAAGCTTTAGCGGGGATAAATGAGAAAATCCATTTTTTGATCTGACTTCGCAATGGGAAGTTCCGGAACCAATTGAAAGGGGTAAGCAAGGCCAATTCGCAGTGCATCATGAACTTCCGCTAAAAAGCGATCGTAATAACCTCCACCGTAGCCAATCCGATTTCCGAAACTGTCAAAGGCAAGGCCCGGACAAATAATAAGATCAGGCTCTATTTGAGCCGGTATTTCCACTTTTGGTAGCCATGTTCCAAATTCTGCGGGCTTCAGGCTGCGTAAATCGGATAAAATCAAGCTTTCTAGGTTTCCATCTGCCATCATTTTAGGGACCTGAACTTTGATGGTATTGGATAAACAGAAGTCCAAGAATTCAGCAAGTTGAACTTCTTCAGGCATGGGCAAAAAGCAATGCACTACCCGGGCTTCTTGGCTCAGCACGAAATCAATGAGCTGCCTGTTGATATCAGCATCCCATTGTGCTTTTTGGGCAGGATTCAGGGCTTTGCGCTGAGCTCGTAACTCTTTTCGAAGGGCCTCTTTAGTCATGCTTTAAAAGCCTTAGTGCGGTCTGACTAATTTTTTCGCTGGCTCCAATTTTAGCCTTTAGATAGCTTTTCATCTTCGGCTTAAACCTGAGCCGTTTGGCTTCTAGGTGATAATCGTCTATAAATCCCTCTAAATCATGTAGGTTTTCGATTTCATGCGCCAAACCCAGTTCCAGCATTTCTCGGGTTTCTATAAATTTTTGATGCTTGGGTCCAAAAGCGATCGGAATCTCATAAACAGCGGGTTCTACAGTACTGTGTACACTTTTGCCAAAGCCACCGCCAACAAAGGCAAGGTCGGCGTAGCGGTACAGTTTTTTAAGCTGACCAATATTATCAATGATAAGTACTCGATGATCTGGGTCCCAATTCTTCGTGCTAAATCGACTTACCCCAAATTCTTTAAACAGTCCTTCAATTCTTTGGATGTTATCTGCCGCCACTTCATGGGGAGCTACAATTACCTTAAGCGTTCTTTGTCGTGCTAAAAGATCCTTAAGTAATTCTTCTTCTTTGGGCCAAGAGCTGCCAGCGATCAGACATAATTGTTGATTGATCCAATTGGGGAGCTCTTCTATTGCATAGGCTAGGGATTTGACTTGAAGAGCTTGGTCGAAGCGGCTATCGCCGCAGACGGAGCTTTTGACGCCGATCTTATCGAGTAGATCATGACTCATTTGATCCTGCACTAAAATGGCATCAAATTGTTTGAGTGCTTTTCGAAAAAACCCTCCGTAGGGTTTAAAGTAAATTTGCGAATCCCTAAAAACGGCGGGTGCTAGCATGGTTTTTACACCACTCTTGCTAAGGGCTTTAAGATGATTGGGCCAAATTTCATATTTGATGAAGAGGGCTAAATCGGGTTGCAAGAGCGAAACAAAATCTGCTGCATTCTGGGGCGTATCCAGTGGCATGTAAAGAATGGTATCTGCCAAATCTCTTTCCTTAAAATTATGATAACCACTAGGAGAAAAGAAGCTTATAATAAATTGGTGATCCGGAAGCTCCTCTCTTAATTTTCTTAAAACTGGCACCCCCTGTTCCATCTCGCCCAAAGAAGCGGCATGGAGCCATATTCTTTTTCCTTGTTTAAGAGGGAGCTTAGATAAGTTAGTTCGCCAATTTTCGCGCCCTCGAATCCAATCCTTGGCCTTTGGTTTAAGGACCGCGGCCAGGGCAATGGCCCGGCCATAAAAGTAGATGGCTATGTTGTAAACAAGGCTCAATTAATTGTAATAGTATTGTTCCGTTTTACCTCCTAGGTAAATGGGGATGTACCAATTGAGTCGAAGACCATACAATAGGTTTAACTGCGATTGGGAGTTTAGTTCACCAATGGGGTAATAATATTTGCGCATGTCTTGCGACCAAATCTGACTCACTTCAAAGGAAACTTTGAAGTTTAGTAATCGATTCGGTGAAAGGTAAATGAATCCTAGGCTTTCACGAAGCAAGAAACCTTGGCCTAAGCGATCATAACCTTTTTCGTATTCGTCTATTATTTGAGGAGAATCATTCCCAACATTATCTACATTGAGCCAATGCCAAATGTAGCCTCCGGTGAGTCCAATATTTAATCCGCTGTTCTTATTGAGGCCGAAAATGGGTATTGTTTTTTCTATTCCCAAATTGAAGAAGGTCGCTCGCTGATTGATATTTACCTGGCCAATTCCTCCACTGATATTAATGAGTTGCTCATCGGGAGTAAATACATTTTTCAAGGCATCCGCACGGTTATTTACCTCACCTCCAAAAAGGTAGGACCACTCTGCAGTGAGGGTCCAGTTAGAGCTGAACTTCCTTCCTACAAATGCGCTAACAGAATAATTTTCACGGTAGCGGTCAACCCATTCACCCGAAACATCATTGGCACTTAAGCTTGCGCCGATTAACCAAGCTCGTTCACTTTCTTTACCTTGTTGTGCGAAAAGGCCAAAAGCAAGTAAGCTGAGTATTAAAATGGCGTAATTGCGATTCTTCATAATTCTCACAAAAGTAAGGTCCTTTCGGTCAATGCTCTTTATCTTTGTTAGTAATAAATCGATTTATGAAAGATATTCAGATGGTTGATTTGCTCAGCCAGTATGAAAAAATTCAAGATCAAGTCGACCGAGCCATAACCAATGTCGTACGATCTTCCGCCTATATAAACGGACCCGAAGTAAAATCATTTCAAGCCGAGCTAGAAGAATATTTAGGGGTAAAGCATGTCATTCCCTGCGCGAATGGAACAGATGCTTTGCAAATAGCCATGATGGCATTGGATTTAAAGCCTGGTGATGAGGTCATAACGGCAACCTTTACTTATGTCGCAACGGCCGAAGTTGTTGCCTTATTGGGATTGACCCCCGTATTGGTGGACGTGGATGAAGATACCTTCGGTCTCAATCCAGAACAAGTGGAAGCAGCAATTACTGAAAAGACCAAGGCGATTGTTCCGGTACATCTTTTTGGACAATGCGCCGATATGGATTCTGTAATGGCTATCGCCAGAAAACATAATTTGTTTGTGGTCGAGGATACGGCACAGGCAATTGGAGCAGACTATACTTTTAAGGATGGTACTAGCCAAAAAGCAGGTACGATAGGTGATGTCGGAGCTACCTCCTTTTTCCCTTCGAAGAATTTGGGATGTTATGGAGATGGTGGCGCTATCTTTACTAATAATGATGACCTAGCTAAGAAATTGCGCATTATCGCCAATCATGGCCAAACGGTGCGCTATTATCACGACATGATTGGCGTGAACTCAAGACTCGACTCCATACAGGCCGCGATCCTACGCTGCAAACTCCCCCATTTGGATACCTATAACAAGCACCGCAGAATGGCAGCTGATTTTTACGATGCAGCTTTTGCGGATCTGAGCGAATTGAAGACTCCAGTTCGATCTAGTCAATCGAGCCACGTATTTCATCAATACACTTTGCAGTTGGCGGATCATGTAGATAGAAATGCTTTGGTCGAATATCTTTCCTCGAAGAATATCCCAGCGATGATCTATTATCCCGTGGCCTTACACATGCAAAAGGCCTATCAGGATGACCGCTACCAAGAAGGGAGTTTCCCGGTAACGGAAAAACTCGTTTCAAGAGTATTCTCCTTACCCATGCATAGCGAATTAGAGGAAGAACAATTAACTTACATCACTAAGGAAGTGAAAAGCTTCTTAAATAACCTAGAATCATGAAAATTGCAATCGTAGGCACCGGCTATGTAGGCTTGGTGACAGGAACTTGTTTAGCAGAGGTTGGTATTGATGTGGTCTGCGTCGATGTTGATCAAAAAAAGATTGATAATCTAAAACAGGGGATACTTCCCATCTATGAACCTGGTTTGGATAAGTTAGTGCATCGTAATTATGACAAAGGTCGACTGCAATTTTCGACTAATTTAGGAGAGGCTATTAAGGATGCAGAAGCGGCCTTTATCGCCGTGGGAACTCCTCCTGGAGAAGATGGTAGTGCCGATTTACAATATGTATTAGCCGTAGCAAGAGAAATTGGAGAAAACATGAACTCTTATGGGGTCATTATCACTAAATCTACGGTACCAGTAGGAACTGCGGCTAAAGTGAAAAAGGAAATTCAAGATGCTTTGGACCGTCGAGGCGCTACGATTGATTATGATGTAGCTTCCAACCCAGAGTTCCTGAAAGAGGGCGCTGCAGTGAATGATTTTATGAAACCCGATCGTATAGTTGTAGGAGTAGAGTCAGAGCGCGCTAAACGGGTAATGGAGAAGTTATACCATCCGTTTACTTTGAATGGACATCCAGTAATTTTTATGGACGTACCTTCTGCAGAAATGACGAAATACGCAGCAAACTCAATGCTGGCTACGAAAATTTCATTTATGAATGATATCGCCAATCTCTGCGAGATTATGGGGGCTGATGTTAACTTAGTGCGAAAGGGTATTGGTTCAGATCCTCGAATAGGTAACAAATTCATTTACCCAGGTATTGGTTATGGTGGCTCTTGTTTCCCTAAAGACGTGAAGGCACTAGCTCGAACCGCTCGTGAAAATGGCCATGTAATGCGAATTTTGGAGGCCGTGGAAGAAGTGAATAATGATCAGAAATCAGTTCTTTTCGAAAAAGTAATGCGCCGCTTCCAAGGCAATTTAAAAGGAAAGCATTTTGCTATTTGGGGTCTTTCTTTTAAACCGAATACCGATGATATGCGCGAAGCACCATCTGTGGTAATAATTAATAAGCTTTTGGCAGAAGGAGCAACGGTTTCGGCTTACGATCCTGTGGCTATGGAAGAGGCAAAACACGACTTAGGCGATACTGTGATCTATGCGAAAGATGAATACGAAGCAGTTAAAGGTGCGGATGCCCTTTTAGTAGTAACCGAATGGAGTGAATTCCGTGTACCAGATTTTGAGGAAATCAAAGGAGATCTTAAGGCGCCGATTGTATTCGATGGTCGCAACATCTTTGATATTAAACGTATGGCCGAATTGGGTTTCGAATACTATTGCATCGGGGTTAAATCTTAAAGTCAAATTATGAAAAGGGTACTGATCACAGGAGCAGCGGGTTTTTTAGGCTCGCATCTATGCGACCGATTCATTAAGGAAGGTTACCGAGTAGTAGGAATGGATAATCTCATTACGGGGGACCTCCGCAATATTGAGCACTTATTCAAACTGAAAGAGTTTGAATTTTACCATCATGATGTTTCCAATTTCATTCATGTTTCGGGAGATTTGGATTACATCCTGCATTTCGCTTCTCCAGCTAGCCCCATTGATTACCTTAAAATTCCCATCCAAACCTTGAAGGTGGGTTCCTTAGGGATTCACAACTGTTTAGGTTTAGCAAAGGCCAAAGGAGCTCGACTAATGATTGCATCAACCTCGGAGGTTTATGGTGATCCACAAGTTCATCCCCAAGTGGAGGAGTATTGGGGTCACGTAAATCCGGTTGGACCTAGAGGGGTTTATGATGAAGCTAAGCGTTTTCAGGAGGCGATGACTATGGCTTACCATACTTATCATGGTTTGGAGACGCGCA
>CBFHRN010000041.1:7229-17899 GCA_965658275.1 Croceimicrobium sp. | reverse complement strand
CTATAGCAAAGGCATAATGAGGGCCTTCTAAAAATCCAGCACTGTTAGCAAGATAAATTATAGGCTTTACAATAGCGTGTTCCCCTAAGGAAACGTGGGCCCTCATGTAGAGTTGCTCCATCATGGAATGGTCTGATTTTAATCGCTTCACTTCAGAAGTGCCAAACATCAGCCAATTCACAGAGATGGAAGCCAATTTGCGGCCTTTGAAGCCGTTAAGAAATTCGGAAACCTTCCTTCCTTCTACATGCCATAAAAACTCGTCAACGTCGATCACAGCTACCCAAGCCCTTTTACCTTCAGCTAATTGGATATTAGCTAGTAAACGATTAAGCTCCAATGCCTGAAGCCGAGTCGACCAGCCTTTTTCTTGGGTCTTTTGTAAATAGACTTGTCCGCTTTCCATGTAGGGTAAAAGCACCGAAACAGGATCATCCGAACTACCATTATCTGCCAAATAGATCCTTCGTACTCCTTGAGTAAGATGAAAATCAATCCACTCCTTCAAATAGGAAGCTTCGTTCTTAATTATAGCGGCGATAAATAGCGGCGATTCTTTCACCTCTTCAGCAGAAGCATGAGAAGCTCGCCATTTCTTCCAACGGTATAAGAACTTAAGCCACAAATTATTGGTCTTTTAATAGCTTACGGTATTTGATACGGGTTGGGTCTACATCCCCTAAACGCTTCCGCTTATTCTCTTCATAATCGCTAAAGCTTCCTTCAAAATAGTACACGTTGGAATCACCTTCAAAGGCTAGAATATGAGTACAAATTCGGTCCAAGAACCAGCGATCATGAGATATAATAACCGCACAACCAGCAAAGTTATCCAAACCTTCTTCTAAAGCTCTTAATGTGTTCACATCAAGATCGTTAGTGGGCTCATCTAAAAGTAATACATTACCCCCTTCCTTCAGTGCCATCGCTAAATGCAAACGGTTTCTTTCTCCCCCAGAAAGACTACCAATTTTCTTGCTTTGATCGGAGCCACCGAAATTGAAACGAGATAAATAAGCTCTCGCGTTTAGCTTACGGTCCCCAACCATAATTTCTTCGTCCCCTTGTGATATAGCATCATAGATACTTTTCTCTGGCATCAAATCTTTATGACTTTGGTCTACGTACGAGATCTTGACGGTATCCCCAACTTTAAATTCTCCTCCATCTGGATTCTCCTGACCCATGATCATTCGGAAAATCGTGGTTTTACCTGCACCATTGGGACCAATAATTCCAACGATTCCCGCCGGAGGAAGGTTAAACTCAAGATTATCGTAAAGAAGTTTATCGCCAAAAGCCTTGCTTACTCCTTTAGCTTCAATCACATTCGTTCCTAAACGGGGACCATTAGGAATAAAAATCTCCAATTTATCCTCGCGTTCTTTTTGCTCTTGGCTTAGTAGGCTTTGATAGTTATTCAAACGCGCTTTTCCTTTGGCTTGGCGGCCTTTCGGTGACATTCGAACCCATTCCAACTCTCGTTCTAGTGTCTTACGGCGCTTCGATGCTTGTTTTTCTTCTTGTTGAAGACGTTTCGACTTCTGATCTAGCCAGGAGCTGTAATTACCTTTCCATGGAATACCCTCTCCTCGATCCAACTCCAAAATCCAACCAGCAACATTGTCGAGGAAGTAACGATCGTGAGTTACCGCGATTACCGTCCCTTTATACTGTTGCAAATGTTGTTCTAACCATAATACCGACTCGGCATCTAAGTGGTTGGTTGGCTCATCTAACAATAAAACATCGGGTTGTTGAATCAATAATCGACAAAGGGCTACCCGACGACGCTCCCCGCCCGAAAGTACGGCAATAGGGGTTTCAGGCTCCGGACAACGAAGTGCGTCCATAGCTCTGTTGAGCATGGTGTCTAATTCCCAAGCATTGCTGGCATCAATCTTATCTTGTAACTCAGCTTGACGCGCCATGAGTTTTTCCATTTTATCAGGATTCTCATATACCTCTGGTAAGCCAAAGTCATCATTAATTTTATTGTACTCATCTAGGATGGCAACGGTTTCAGCCGCCCCCTCTTTTACAATGTCAATCACCGTTTTAGATTCATCCAATTCGGGCTCTTGCTCTAAATAACCCACCGTATAGCCAGGAGAAAAAACAACGTCTCCTTGGTAATTCTTTTCAATACCGGCAATTATCTTTAATAGTGTAGATTTACCCGAGCCATTTAAACCGAGGATACCGATCTTCGCCCCATAGAAAAAGCTTAAATAAATATTTTTAAGGACGGTTTTGTTATTTTGAGCATAGGTCTTTGTCACCCCACTCATTGAGAAAATGACTTTTTTATCGTCTGACATATAAAATGTGGATTAGATTTTGATTGGTAAAGCTTTAATGATAAAGGCATTCAAAGATACAGTGCTATTTTCAATCGTGCTATACACGTTTATTCTATTTAGCATACCTCTCTCAGGTCAAGCGACTGAAACATTGAATGGCTGGGTATTAGATGGTAAAAGTCAAGAAACAGTGCCTGGTGTTCATGTCATAAACAAGCGAACCTTAAAGGGAACGGTTAGTGATCAAGATGGCTATTTCGAACTCGAGTTAATTAAAGGGGACAGCATTCTCTTCAGTAATATTGCATTTAAGTACCTCTACTTTGTTTACCGGGATAGCACAGTTCTAGAAGATGTTGTTATTCAAATGGAAGAGCAAAACTATCTTCTGGATGAGGTAAGTGTTTTTAGCTACACCTTAAGTACCAATAAACCCCGGGCTATGGTCCTAAAAAAGCCAGCCATTAAGTCGAATAATGAAATTCGAGATCGCCAACCTTTAGAGGCCACTTTGGCTAACCCCGCGGAATACCTTTACAATTTATTCGGTTCAAAGCCTCGCCAGTTGAGGAAGTTAGCCCAATTAAAAGCTGAAGATGCTTACCGAGAAAAACTGGAGGAAAGCAATAATCGAGAGTCGGTCATTAAACTAACCGGACTTCGTCGGGATGAGCTGGAGGCCTTTATGTTTTATTGCAAATATGTTCCCGTAGGGATGAACCGCCTTAATGATTATGAATTTTTATTAGCGGTGCAAGCATGCTTTAAGCGCTACATGAAGGATCGCGAATTGGAAGGCTTCCTTGAGCAATTCGACTAAGCTTGCAGTCGTTCCGCAATTTGAGTCTCAAGATCCAGTCTGAATCGCTGGTGTCCTTCCTTATCCAATTGTAAATTATCCAAGGCTTTCGCCTGAAGGACAATTACTGCAAAATTATCTTCTGCCGTGGAATCATGGGATTCGTCGCCAAGCTTGGAGCCTGGTGCCAATGCTGACTCATAATCTTTTCGCATACCCCGTGGGATTCGAGCTAAATGCTCATTCGAAAGACCATCTTTAAAGTGAATCTTCGCCTCCACTTCTACCCTTAACTGCCATTGCTTTTTGGGATTGTAGAACAAGACAGAAACTTTAGAATTAGACTGCAATTGAACCACTTTAGGACTTCTGTAGTCCGTGTAAAAAATCAATTGTTTTGCCTTTGGAATGTAATCCCTTAAAACTAACGTCCGCTGAAAAACCCGATCTTTATGCAAACTGGCCAATACAGGATAGCGCCAAGGGTGTTTGCGATCTGCTGTAGCTCGTCCGATTTCCGACCAAATTTGCTGCGCTAATTCATTGTACATCATTTTAACCGAGATATTGGCTTTTCTATCAATCTAAGCCAGAACTTTCTTCAAGACCTTCCCCAGGCTCAATCCTTGCACTAATATGGAAAAGACCACTGCAACATATGCCATTGCCAAAAACAAATCACGATGCATGTCTTCGGCCAAACTCAAGGCTAAGGCAATGGAAATACCCCCTCTAATGCCGCCCCAAGTAAGAAGAAAAGCCGTCTTTGGGACAAACTCCAAGCGCTTCTTGTAAATCTCCACAGGACCTAGCACAGAAATATAACGGGCCAATAACATAAAAGGAATTATAGCAAGACCTAAAGTAAGATGGAAGGCATTTAGCTCAACAATCAATAACTCTAAGCCAATTAGCACAAATAATATTGCATTTAGAAAGACGTCCAGCATCTCCCAAAATTTATCGATATAGTTCTGGGAACTTTTAGACCAGGCCTCCTCTGGAGATTTATTACCAATAAACAAGCCCGCCGCTACCACTGCCAGAGGTCCGCTAAAATGCAAATGTGAAGCTAGGGTATATAATCCCATTACCATAGCGAGCGTAAGAATTACCTCCGTTTCGTAGTGATCTATTTTACGCATCAATCGAAAGGTTATATAACCACCTATTAAACCAAGTGCCAAACCACCTCCTACTTCTTCTAAAAACATTAAGCCTACATCAGCTGCAGTAATGTTTTCCACACCTTGAGCAGCGATGGACATTAAAACGAGAAAGACAACGACACCAACTCCATCATTAAACAAAGACTCACCAACTATCTTAACATTAAGATTTTTAGGGGCACCCACTTCTTTCATAATACTCAATACCGCAATTGGATCCGTTGGAGAAATCAGCGCTCCAAATAACAAACAGTAGATATAGTCTATCGGATAAGAAACCCATTGCATAAGAAAATAGAGAAAGGTAGCTACCAGAAAGGTGGACAGTAAAACACCGAAGCTTGCCAACATTAAAATAGGCCCCCGATTCCTCTCTAGAGCATCAAGTTTTGTGTGAAGGGCTCCTGCAAATAGCAAAAAGCTTAACATTACATCCAATAGCAAGGCTTTAAAATCCAAGCTGTATATAATTAGCTTGGCATCCTCCAAAACCACTGGGAAATACGAACCCACTGCTAGTACTATAAAAGTAAATCCTAGAGCGAGCACCATTAAGCCGATAGTAAATGGTAACTTTAAGTATCGAGTATTAATGTAAGCGAAAATAGCGGCTAAAGTGCTTAGGATGGCAATGATCGTAAAAAGGTCCATGCTGCATTTTTTACGAAGATGCTATAATTATCCCGAAAAAGGAATAATCACTGAACAAAAGGCAAAACTTGCAGTTATGATAGTAATACTATTATATTTGCAAAGCTAATTTGAATGCCTATGCAACGATTATTGGGAAACCTGAAAATTCAAATTCCGGAACAACTCTATGTTAAAGATCCGGATTCCAGTGATTTAGGGATGAAGATAGTGGAACACAGTATCCTGCTTATTGAAGAATTAGGCTTTGAGTCTTTTACCTTCAAAAAACTAGGACAAGCTATTGGTTCTCCGGAAAGTACGGTGTACCGGTACTTCGAAAACAAGCACAAACTCCTTCTCTATCTTACCTCATGGTACTGGGGATGGCTAGAGTATAAAGTGGCTTTTGCTACCGCTAATGTCCAATCTTGTGAAATGCAATTGGAAAATTCAATTCGCGCGATTTGCGAAACGGTGCAAGAGGACCAAGACTTTAGCCATATAAATGAAGAAAAGCTTCAGAAAATTGTGATTTCTGAATCTTCGAAAGCATTTTTAACCAAAGAGATTGACTCGGAAAATAAGAATGGTTATTTTCAGTCCTATAAAAATCTGGTGGACCGATTGGAGAGTATAATCAGTGGTTTAAACCCAAAGTACCCCTTTCCCAAAACATTGGCCTCTACCCTTTTAGAGTCCAATCATTTACAGAAGTTCTTCGGAGCCCATATTCCCGCAATAACCGATATTGCAAGAAGTGACGAAGATGTTATCGCCTTTTTTAAATCTATGACCTTTAGCACCTTAAATTATGGCAGCTAGTGATCCTAAAATGCCCCTAAAACGTTTTTGGCAACTCCTTGGGAGTGAACGCAAAGACATTGGCAATATTTATATCTATGCCCTTTTCAATGGACTTTTAACCCTATCCATTCCGCTGGGTATACAGGCTATTATTAATCTTATCCAAAGTGGCAGCACTTCCACCTCATGGGTGGTTTTAGTGATTGTAGTTTTAATTGGTCTTACTCTTGCCGGAGTTTTCCAAATATTTCAGCTGAGTGTCGCGGAACGTATTCAGCAACGATTATTTGTAAATGCTTCGGTAGAATTTGCGTACCGCATTCCAAGGCTTAAGCTTAGCGCACTTCGAAATAATTACCCACCTGAGCTGATTAACCGGTTTTTCGATGTTATTACCGTTCAGAAGGGTCTCTACAAATTACTATTTGATTTCTCTGTTGCGAGCTTGCAAATCGTTTTTGGATTGATTTTACTTTCCTTGTATCATCCTTTCTTTATTGCCTTTGGATTATTCTTAGTTATAATACTCGCCCTCTATTTTAGAACTACATCGCGGAGAGGCTTGGAGACGAGCTTGGAAGAAAGCAAGCACAAATACGAGGTAGTAAGTTGGCTAGAAGAATTGGCGCGTAACCTCTCCACATTTAAAATGGCCGGTAAAACAGACCTGCCCATGCAACGCACCGATGTTCTAAGCGGTAAGTATTTACGTTCGCGTCGGGAACACTTCTCGATTCTAGTTCGCCAATATGGCTTTTTAATATTCTTTAAAGTTCTAATCGCGGGCGGCCTTCTGCTTTTGGGCGGTTTATTGGTTTTTGATGCTCAAATGAATATTGGTCAGTTTGTAGCTGCGGAAATCGTTATTGTACAGATTATTTCTTCCGTAGAAAAACTGGTTTACAGTATTGAAACCATATATGATGTACTCACTGGCCTTGAGAAGTTAGGGGCTGTAACCGATTTAGAATTAGAAAACCATGATGAAGAGTCGCAGGTTGATTTAAAGCAAGAAGAAAAGCTTCACGTTAAATTAAAGAACATCAATTTAACCTCACCGCAATGGGGTCATGCTATTCTCCATAATATTAATTTGGAAATTCAGCATGGAGAAAAGATCGGGATTACGGGCTCTATGAGCTCGGGCAAATCGTCACTATTGCAGCTCATTGCTGGTTTATTTGATTCCTACGAAGGATCCATACTTTACAACTCCAATCCGCATCGCAATGTTAAACTAGAGTCCTTACGTGGCTTAATTGGAGACAATTTGCGACAGGAAGAAGTATTTGAAGCTTCTATTCTCGAAAATATTAGCCTGGCGCGTGCCGGCGTTAGCCAGGATGAAGTGATGAAGCTTGTGGAATTAGTTGGTTTAAAGGACTTTATTGAAGATTTACCCAATGGTATTTTCACCCAACTTCCTACCTCCGGACTTGGTTTGGCAAGTTCGACACGAAATCGCATTTTGATGGCAAGGAGCCTTGCTGGAAAGCACAATCTATTGCTTCTAGAAGACAATTGGTACGATGTAGATGATAAAACCCGTGCCCTTTGGCTGGACTATTTATGCTTTGACTGCGGTCAATCAGTTATTGTAGCATCCAATAATTGTAAAACATTGGAACGAATGAATCGCATCGTAATCCTTGAAAAAGGACGAATCGTTAAAGAAGGTACTTACGCTGAATTAAAAGACGACTTACCATGCTAAACATATCACCCCAAAATTCGATTGACTCGAAGATAGATAAGCGTCAATATTCCAGCTTACGGATATTTCTGGATGAGCAAAGGTTTAACAAAGGACGCCGTAACCTATTTATCACATTTATAGTAGCCATTTTAGGGGCATTATTCCTACCCTGGACCCAGAACGTAATGACTAAAGGCTTTGTAACGAGCCTGCAGCCTGAAAAACGACCCCAAACCCTTCAGTCTGTGATAGGTGGGCGAATAGATCGTTGGTATGTTCAAGAAGGTGACTTTGTTTCCAAAGGAGATACCCTACTCTATATTTCGGAGATTAAAAATGACTATTTCGACCCTCAATTATTGGATCGAACAACGGCTCAGATTAATGCGAAGTCGTCATCTCGAAATAATTACGAGGAAAAGGCAAAGGCTCTAGAAACGCAAATCAATGCGCTCGTTGAAAATAAGCGACTAAAATTGGAGCAAGGCCGTAACAAGATAAAAATCAACCGCCTTAAAGTGGTGGCCGACTCGATTGATCTTGTAGCCGCAGTAACCAATGAAAATATTGCTATAGCGCAAATGCAGCGTATGGACACGCTTTTTGCCCAAGGTCTATATTCTCGAACCGACTTGGAAAAAAGACGTCAGAAACTTCAGGAGACAACTTCAAAAAGAGTTTCGCAAGAATCTAAGCTGCTAGCCGCACGGAACGAATTGATAAATGCCCAGGTGAATCTTAATGCCATCGAGGCGGAATACGATTCTAAAATTTCGAAAGCTCGTAGTGAACGTTTTGCTACCCTTTCGAGCATGTTTGGAACTGAGGCTGAGGTTACGAAACTCGAAAATCAGTTCAGCAATTATTCGATACGGAGAAGCAATTACTATTTAACGGCGCCCCAAGATGGGTTTATAACCCGGGCGATGAAAACAGGTATAGGCGAAACGGTTAAAGAAGGTGAGCAAATTCTAACGATTATGCCAGCCGACAACGACTTGGCTATTGAAATGTATGTTAAGCCTTTAGACTATCCTTTAATGCATATCGGCGAGGAAGTGCGGATTCAATTTGATGGTTGGCCTGCTTTCTTCTTCAGCGGATGGCCTGGTGTATCGGTTGGAACCTTTGGAGGGAAAATTGTAGCCATAGATAATTTCACATCCGAAAATGGTTTGTATCGCTTATTAGTTTCCCCAGATCCAGAACAGGAGCCTTGGCCAGAAGGTGTAAGAGTTGGAGCAGGTGCCCGCACCTTTGCCCTTCTAACAGATGTGCCTATTTGGTATGAATTATGGCGACAAATAAATGGTTTCCCAGCTGATTTCTATGTACCTGAAAAAGCGAAAGAGAAAAATGCTAAAGAGAAAAAATAACTTACTATTTCTTTTTGCGCTTTTAAGCTGGTGCCTTGGGGCGCAAAGCCAGTCTCAGCCTACGCCTCAGGATAGTGTAGCACTACCCGTTGATAGTTTTATGGCATTGGTAGAGCGGCATCATCCCTTGGCGGCGCAAGCACGTTTATTAAGGCAGGCGGCGAGAGCAGCACGTCTTAAAGCGAGCGGTGGTTTTGATCCGAAATTATTCTCCGAAATGGATAATAAACGTTTCGATGAGAAGAATTACTATCAGCTTCAAAACAGTGGTTTAGAAATACCCGGCTGGTTTGGATTAAAGGCTAAGGCTGGATATGAGCTTAATGAAGGTATTTACCTGAATGGTCAAAATACGGTTCCTGGCAGTGGTTTATGGTATGCCGACGTAAGTTGGACCTTAGGTAGAGGACTTTTTATTGATGAACGTAGAGCTATGCTAAAACAAGCTCGACTACTTGAGGAGTCTGCAGAGTATGAAATTGATTTAGCCCTAAACACACTCTTCGAGAATGCGCTAAATGCTTACTGGGATTGGTACAGTTCTTATCAAGAAATTTTGATTTATCAGGATGCCTTGAAACTAGCGGAGTTTAGGTTCAATGCCGTAAAACGAGCCGCCATTGTAGGAGATGAGCCTTTCATCGACACACTAGAGGCAGCTATACAGGTTCAAGATAGACGAGTGAGCCTTCAGAAAACCAGAGCAGACTTTATTCATAAGCGAAATGTCTTGGCCACCTATCTATGGCTCGAAGGTCAAATTCCTTTGGAAATTAGTGCTCGAGCATACCCTATTTACGAAATGGCGGCAAGTGAGCTTCTATTGCCAGACAACTGGTTTATTGAACACCCAGCTTTAGCTGTTTATGATCTAAAAATCGAACGGCTAAATATCGAAAGGCGCCTTCAGGTAGAACAACTAAAACCGGAATTAACGGTCAATTATAAATTCTTAAACCAACCTGCACCCAATGATTTCTTTGCAAACTACTCAGTTGACAATTACAATTGGGGCTTAAAAGCGAGCTTCCCCTTATTCGTGCGTAAAGGAAGAGGTGAAGTGTTAAAACAAAAGGTGAAAATTCAAGAAAATCAACTTTCTAGGGATTTGAAGGCGCAGGAAATACGCAACAAGGTTGCTGCATTGCAAAACGAATTACGACTCAATGCCTCTCAGCTTACCCAAATAAGGGCCATGGTCAATAATTACCGTCGACTTCTTCAAGCTGAGAATACAAAATTTAGAAATGGTGAAAGCTCCTTATTTTTAGTGAACTCACGAGAGCTGAAATACATCGACAGTCGCCTTAAGGAAATCGCTACGGAATCTAAATTAAATCAGGTGCAAGCCAAATTAGCAGCTGCCGCTGGTGTTCTTAACTAAGATTCCCAGCGCACTTTGGTGCTGATATCCGATATTCTTCGTCCTGGAGGGTTGTCTTTAGTCGGCTTTCCCAAATAGAATAGTCCTAGAGACTTATGGCTATTATCAAAGCCCATGAAATCCCTTAATTCATCCGAGAAAGCTACCGATCCCGTACTCCAATATCCTGCAAGTCCTAAGGCATGCGTCATTAACCACATGTTTTGAACCGCCATTGAAACTGCCGATACCTCTTCAATTTCTGGGATTTTAGTATTAGTACCATTTTTCATGGCAATACCAATAACATGAGATGCTAAAGTAGGACGCTTGGCCAACCGATCATATCGAACTTGGTTGAAGTCTGCGGCATCCTTGTCCGGCTGGTTGAAATCCGCTAAAAATTCACCCAAACGCTCTAAAGCTTCGCCTTTGTACACCACGAATCGCCAAGGCTCTGTATAACCATGTGTAGGTGCCCAATTGGCTTGCTCTAATATTTGGTTTATAAAATGATCGTCAATCTG
>CBFHRN010000041.1:0-7131 GCA_965658275.1 Croceimicrobium sp. | reverse complement strand
CCTCATCACTGTAAGTATCGGGCTTCACCGTTCTTCTTTCAGCGATAAATTTCTTTAGATAGGTTAAGGCATCATTCATGCTAAATAATCTTTGATTACTTGTAGACGTTCTTCTGTACTATTTTGTTTCGCTCTAACTTTTAAAATTGCTTGCTCGTAATAATCTCTTCTTTCAAAGAGATGCTTAGCAATAAACTCCTTTAAGTCTTCATCGGCAAGGTGAGCTATGAGTGGACGCTCCCTCCTATCTGCGCTAAGAACTTGATATAATTGGGCAATGGTTGCTTCTAAATAAACGGATACCGAGAATTTATTGATAAGCTTCATGTTGTCATAGTAGCAAGGTGTTCCTCCTCCCAAAGCCAAAACAAAGCAGTCCTCCAAAAGGACCTCTTCTAAAACCTGGCGCTCGAGTTTGCGAAAATAGATTTCACCACGATTGAATATCAATTCAGCAACTGTCTCCCCCTCTCTCTGCTCAATAAGTTGATCTAAATCCCGTAGTGGTATATCGAAATCAACAGCTAGTCGCTGGGCCAGGGTGCTTTTACCGGCTCCCATGTAGCCTAAAAGTGAAATTTTCATAGAGCTAAATTACTGCTAACAAAGCTAATGCAGAAGTCCTATGAAATTTATCCATTTTTTTTCTTGGTAGGCCTTGTTTAAAAAGGATAGTTCCCCTTATATTTGCAGCCCCAAAACAAAAACGGGATTGACTCAGTAGCTCAGCTGGTAGAGCATCTCCCTTTTAAGGAGAGGGTCCAGGGTTCGAGCCCCTGCTGAGTCACAAAGAAAAGCCCTTTCAGAGGGCTTTTTTTAATAGTACCTAGATTTAAGATTAAATATTTTTCCTTCTATTTATTTAACTTCAATCTTCGTAATTTTTTATGCCCAGGTGGTGGAATTGGTAGACACGCCATCTTGAGGGGGTGGTGGCCTTATGGTCGTGCAGGTTCAAGTCCTGTTCTGGGCACTTTTTAAGCTCTAACATCTTTTTGTTAGAGCTTTTTTTTTTGCCTAGAACCTTGATTTACAACCAGATCTTACTCTTCATTCAATATCTCCGAACTGGCTATTGGCATATTTTGCAGTACAAATCATATCCCATTCTTATGCAGTCTATCGATTTGGACCTCACTCCTGCTCAAGCAAGTTTTGAGTAATTGCTTATTTACTCTTCTAGGGTTTCTAATCAAGAAATAAACCTATAATGCTACTTGATACTTTCTTAAGTTGCTTAGGTTCCTGGCTTTAACCTCTGCGTATTGCTTTTGAGCGAATTCAGTCCAATAATGGTGATTTTCCATAAAGTCAATTTGCATATCTAACCATTCACTATCACTTAAATAATGCTGTGTAGCAGTAATTTCCTTTCGCAAACCCTGAGCTATATCGCGATATTTTTCGAGCCCTAAATACATTAAATCAGCGTCATAAAGAATCCTCTCTAATGGAGTTTTAGGTTCTTGAGGCAATTTGGTAGCCATTATCATATCATGAAAACTAAAGTGAAAATTGCCTTGTTCTGGGCCTTTGTATCCATTCCACTTATTTGGGGAATTAGCCAGACTGTACTAAAGTCTTTGGCCTTATTCACAAATTAAAGGGAGCGCACAAAGTCGCTGAACACATCTTTATGCTTTTGCAAGTCTAATTCCGGAGAAACGGATACTCTCGCTATGTAGTCCTTATCTTCTTCCTTGGTAGTACCTTGAGTTGAAGTAGCAGGAATGGTCCAGTAGCAACCCTTTAATTGACCATAACTAACACAATACTTACTTTCCGCTGGAATTTCGCTAATCATACTATCGATTAATCGCTGATTAAGCCTACGCTTGTAGGACTCTCGTTCTTCTGCGGTCTCTCCTCTGGTAGGTAAGTCTAGGGAAAAGACAGAGGGCGTAAATCCTTGTTCGGCAAGCTCTTTCGAAACAAAATTAATCTTTGCTTCTGGGAGTTGCGATTGAATAAAATTGACGAATTCCCGCGTATTTTGATACGCCTTCTCTATTCGTTTTAACATGGAAGGCATCTGTTCCTTTAATGTTTTAACTTGAAGAGCTGTTGCTCCATTATCGCATAAATCGAGATGTTTAGCGATTTTGGGCATCAAATGAGCCGCTGGATTATTGGCAACACAATAGCCAGCCGTGCACTTTCCACCACTTGGGAATTTGGAGCCACTAACGTAAGATATAACCTGTACCTTATTCAAAATCCCATCTTCAGCAAGAAATCGGACGTTCGGACAAAAGGTTTGATCCAGAATAAAGACAGGCTTCACTGCGGTTTCTCCTTGACCATTCACTCTCTCCATAGTCAACACATCGCGCAAGTCTTCTAAATTTGGAACTTCAACACGAGGGTTGGTTGGAATTTCAGCAATAACGAAGGCAATCGCATCCATTTGAGCGACTTCCGCCAAGACGAGCTCCGTACTTTGTACCATGTCATTATCTCCATCCACTGGTAAATCCATGATTGAAACCCTCCCCAAGGATGCTGCAACCCGACGTGCTTGATCATTGGTACCCCCGTAACAATTTGGAGGAACAACGATTTTAATTTCTTTGTTCGGGTATCTTTCCAGAGCCTCGTCTATGAGGCCCATCATAATAGCATACTGAATGGATAAACCGCTGGATGCTACTATAGCAGGGGTTTTGGAAGCAGTAATATTGGCAATAGTATGCCGTAATTTTTGAAGATCCCCATCCGCAACGTAGGTCGGCTCTTCATTGCTATCCGAAAGTATTTCCTTTAACAGACTTAGACAATCCGCCGGAGTCATAGCAATAGACTCTCTCCGTCGTACATGTTGAATAGCCTTTACATAGCTCGCTGATTCATCTGTATTGACCAAAATTAGGCTCCCTAATGAATCTACTCGACAGATGTGGAAATCGACATCTGGTAATTCGAATCCTTGCTTAAATAAAGGCTTTGGGGTATAAAAAATAGTTTTAGCCTTATCCGACCTAAGATCGAACTCACCTTTCCATTCCTTAAAATGAACCTGGTAATTATAAACACTTGAAAGCACCTCTTCATTCAAAGCCTCAGGTAAGGGACCATCGTGCCATACGGTGGTAGCTCTTCCTTGCCTTGAATTTTCGCGCAAAATCGCTAGAAGAGGCATGGTCTCCGACGAAAAGGCAATAATATTTTCGGAATTATAGCCTAGAAGGTGGCCCAAAGCCCACTCTAAGACAGATGACAATGGGTGACCTAAACGAATGTAATCATAGGCTGTGGGTAAATTATCAAAGCTTTCGGTGTCCGTTTTTTGATTTTCGTAAAGAGCATTCAAGCCTTCCAAGAACTCCGTTTTTGCTAAATCCTCCTTGTAAATATCCAAACGATGTGTGGTTAACTTTAACCAGTCTTTTGGCATATTTTGAATAAGATCGGCTAAGAAGTTTTGGAGCACTTTATTCTGCATCATAAAACAAATTTTATCCTTTTTTTGAGGGCTTCGAAAATAAGTCTTTGTCTATAAATGACTTCTACCAAGGATAGACTAAAAGACATTGCAAGGCTAGAGATGCTCGCTTTTTGCTAGGGAGCTAAGCGACTAATGTGCCAAATTCCACTTTTAGGGTCTAATTCGTATAAAACACGATCATGTAGGCGTGACGAGCGGCCTTGCCAAAATTCAATTCTACTTGGCATGAGTCTGTAACCGCCCCAATGTGGAGGTTTAGGAACCTCCTCGAGAAATTTACTACTGTACTCCTCTACCCTTTGCTCCAAGAAATTTCTTGAATCAATTTTTCGACTTTGAGGGCTTACCCAAGCACCTACTTGCGAACCGTGAGGTCTCGATTTAAAATATTGTAAGCTTTCTTCTTCCTTGAGTTTATCCACTCTTCCTTCAATTCGAACTTGACGTTCCATCTCAGACCAAAAAAAGCACATACTTACCTTGGGGTTTTGAGCCATTTCTTGGCCTTTATCGCTTTCGTAATTGGTGTAAAATTCAAATCCTCCTAAATCCACTCCCTTTAACAATAGCACTCGGGCATGTGGTGCTCCATCAGCTCCAGCTGTAGCCAAAACGAAGGCGTTTGGGTCTTTGGGCTCTAAAGCTTCATAAGCTTCATACCATGCCTTAAACTGATCTAAAGGATTATGCATCACTTGATCTATCTCTAAACTCCCTTGGGTGTAATCGATCCTCTGATCTTGAAGCTTTTCCTTCATGGCCTTGAATTTTAACTTATTAATACTTGTTGATAAGTAACATTGCAAAATTACCGATAAGCCTTTATCTTCGGTTTATTATGAGTCTAAATTTAAGTCAGCCGAATAGCGGAAAAATCTTAATTGCCGAGCCTCTTTTAGGGGATCCCAATTTCGACCGCTCCATTGTGTTGCTTGCAGAGCACAATGAAAACGGTACGGTTGGTTTTGTCTTAAATAGACCTGTGGAAATTGATTTCGACGACCTGGTTATTGATTTCCCAAAATTCAGCGCTCAAATTTATGAAGGAGGCCCAGTACAATCGGATAACCTTTTTTTCCTTCACCGTAAAGGTGATTTACTACCGGGAAGCGAAGAAATAATGGAAGGAGTTTTTTGGGGTGGAGATTTAGAAGTTCTCAAAGAGATGATATCCGTGGAAATGATAGTCCCTGAAGACATTCGATTCTTTTTAGGTTACAGCGGTTGGTCTCCTGGTCAGCTTCAAGATGAGCTGGAGCAGAAGGCATGGTTGGTGGCCGACAGTCATGCCGCCTTAGTCTTTAGCAAGGACAGTAATGGGCTATGGTCGGAAATCATGAAACAATTAGGCGGTGAGTATGCCCTATGGCATAATGCTCCACTGGATCCTAGTCTAAACTAAGAGCAATACTCACATTCAGCTTTTTCAGCATTTCTTCGGCTTTTTGCTTGCCATAGGTCTTTTTCCTATACTTCCCTACCCACTGTAGGCCATTCATAGCATTGGTCAGCCAAATTTCGTCTGCCTTTTGCAAGGCAAAGGGCGAGAAACTTTCTACTTTCACATTTAGACCTAATTGCGGGGCAAGCTCAAGAATTCGCTTGCGTGTAACTCCCTTTAAACAGCCCGAGCTTAAAGGTGCTGTCATAAGATCCTCTCCTTTAAGCATAAAAAGATTCGACTTGGTGCTTTCTAAAACTTCTTTTTGCTCGTTCATTAGAATCACATCATCATAATTGTTCTCTTGAGCAAAAATGGAAGCGATGGTATATAGCTGGGCTGATGTGCTTTTCACATTACCTAATAAGCCCCCAATCTTATAATAATCTTTAAAAAGCTCGATCTCCAAACCTTCCTCGTTTAACTCAAATGACTCTTTAAACCATTCTTCTGTAGTTATTAAGAAGTCTACATCATTGGTTTCTGGACTGTAGAGGCCTCCAGCCTTGCGAACTACCAAAACTTTTACTCGAGCCGACTTTTCCTCTAAATCATTAGCTTTTAAAGTTTTATGTATTTGTTCCTCCAAATATTCGGGAGACCAATCCATAGGGATCTCCATGCGAACGATCCGCATAGATGCCATTAATCGGAAGTAATGGTCTTCAAAAAAATTTAGTCTTCCTCGACTGTATTTTAAGGTTTCGAAAATACCGTCACCATAGTTAAGGCCACGATTATTTACTTGAATACCCAGATGCTTATTTCGGATAATAAAACCATTAAGATTATAGTCCATCACTAAATTTTTGCCAAAGGTATAAAGCAAAAAGCCCCGACACTAAGGTCGGGGCTTTCAATATATAGGATCGATCTATTATTCTTTTATAAATCGCTGACTGGCATTACCCTTATCTGTTTTCAGAGTTAGGATATAAACACCACGATCTAAAGAAGCAATATTTAAACGATTTACACCCTGCTCGAGGCTACCTGCTAGAACAATACGACCCGTATTATCCATTACCTCAAAGGCCTCAAGGTTTAAATCGGCATCACTTACTTCGATGTTTAATAAGTCCTTAGCAGGATTAGGATACATCTGAATAGACTGTGCTAATGCAAATTCTTCATTTCCAATTAAATTCATTTGATAAATCAAACGAGGAGCTACATAACCTAAGATAGTATCTTGATAAGTACGTCCAAAGGTTGAAGACATGTTCGGGTTACTTGCCAAACCTGCCATGTGATAGGTGATCACGGGAGGGCCTGCAATTAATGTATCGCTAGCGATAGGACCATTTGGATCCCACCATTGCCAAGGAGCACCGGTGTTATTAAACAATCCAGTAGATGATAGTGGGAATACTACCGGATATAATCCTTCTGCATTACTTACCGTGATAGTATCAAATGGAGCGGGGAAAATATAGTTGTAAGTTACTCCGTAACGTGCACGGGCCGCTAAACTAATTGGGTCATTAAATGATTGGTTTAACCAAGCATTGTTGTTACCAAGGCTGTTTGCCTTAACCATAAATACGTTGGCACCACTAACATCTACTACATCATCTTGAGTAGTAGGTACAACTACAGTACCGTCACCAAATGGAGCGAATGGATCACGAACACAGTGGAAAGCAATCATAGAAGGATCACCGGCCTCTAACCAAGATATATCAGCTAATGCACCACCCATGTTTACACACATAGATACATCAGTAGACTGACCATTATCTGCATATAGGTTTAAGGTACCATTAAGGCCTTCGATATTACCCACTAAGTTTGAATCAACAAAAGAAGTTTGCGTAGCTGGGTTGATGAACTTTGCAATCTCCACCTCTGCCCACTTATCCAAAGTTGCATACGCAAGCGCTACGTAACCACCAGAACCTTCTCCGAATAGAACTATTCTATTTGGATCAATACCTAGGTTTGAAGCATCTGCTTTAGAAACCCGCACTAATTCCTTCATGTCATGGAGAGCACGATAAACCGCGTTCAATAACTGCGCACGACGTTCAAATTGGTTTGGATCTAGTGGGTTCCATCCTAAGCGGTAATTCGCCGCAATCGCTACAAACCCACGTTTCGCAAGTTTTTCGCACATTACAATCGCCGCTGAATCGTTTTTAGAACCATTGATGCCTCCATTAATCCCAGGAGGTAAGAAGTTACCTGTATGAATGTAGATCGCCAATGGACGGCTAGTAGCTGTATCACCAGCTGGCTCGTAGAT
>CBFHRN010000040.1:0-18316 GCA_965658275.1 Croceimicrobium sp. | reverse complement strand
AAAATAAACCCCATCCTTAAAAGTGCACAGATCAAGCCTTTGATCCTTTTCATTTAGATTTCCTTCTTGCAAGATCTTAGCACTGATATCAAGAATTTGGTAGGACTGTATGGTCGAACCGAGAGGAGCCTTTAAAGTAACAATACCAGAACTTGGATTCGGATAAAGATCTAAACCAGACGCCCATTCTTGTAAACCCACTCCTGAAACATTTACCGTGTAGCAAGCCGAGGTATCGGTACAATTCCCATTGGTAACAATAACCGCATAGTTTCCACTCAATGTTGGACTAAAACTGCGATTAGTAACTCCGATAATCACTTGACCTGTATTACAGTCCAACCACTGATAAGTTGCGGTACTGGAAGTATCATTAGCGCTTATGGTTCCACCATTGACACTTGCGGTAGAATCAACATTATAAATAGTTAAATCAATGTAATACACACTATCACAACCAGAGCTGCCCGTAATTGAATCCGTATAAATACCGCTCGAGGTATAAACCGTACCTAAGGGTGAAGTATAATTTTTGCAAGCATCGATGGTTAGAGAATCTGAAAAACTGCCAGACAAACCATTAACGAAGTTAGAGCTATTACCACTTCTAGCTGCCCCAGAAATAGTAGCATGCGCCGATCCTTTGCTATCCGTAAAAGTGGATATTGATGTATTATTACCACCTGCTGTTCCTTGATTGAAATTGTATACTGCTTTTAAATTCGAACTACTCAAGTTATAACCACAAGCTCCAAACAGACCCGTTACCTCGGAAGCACTTAGCGCTTTGTCCCAAAGCGCTAAATCGTCAATGGAACCATCAAAGTGAAAGTTAGCTCCAGAAAAGGGTAGGTAGCCTATGTTAAAAGGAGTATTCGTACTGCTGATAGATCCAGAAGCCGTAATAGAAGAGACTTGGCTTCCATCATGGTAAAGTTTAAGCATACTGCCATTGTAAACCAAAACGAAATGGTTCCAGGCATTCATATTCATTCCGCTGTTATAGGTGATGGTATAAACCGATCCACTACTATTTCGCAATCGCGCCTCTACATTATTACTGTTCAATTGTAAAATATAAAAATCGCAATTCGACTCATTACGGAAACCCGCCATACCACCGAAGTTAGGATAACCTGAAACCAGGGTTTCTGGATAAACCCACAACGACATCGAAAAACCACTGGCATTAGCGATTAAGGCAGAGCCATTAGAGGTTGCTCCGTAATCATCTGATCCATCGAAGGAAAAAGCATTTTGAGCCGGCAAGCTCCAAGAAAAAGCGAAAAAGCAGGCAAAGGCTAACTTCAAAAGGTTATTCATGGTTGTAGATTTAGTTTGCTGAAAGTAAGCAAATAAAGGCTCACTCATCTCGTTTGCTCTTCCCCTAGGTTACGCAGGAGGGAACTGATAAAACTAACCAAGAGCGAAAACAACAACGCATACCAAAAATTAAGCACTGCAAAACCCGTCAAAAAGTAATCGGCCAACATTATCACTAGGGCATTGATCACAAATAAAAAAAGACCGAATGTAAATAGGGTAGCCGGTATCGTAAATACTATTAGTAGGGGCTTCACCGTATAATTTAAGATAGCCAGGATAATAGCGACCCCTATGGCCCCAAGAAAGCCGTTTAACTGAACCCCATCCCCAAGGATCCAGGCAGCAAAAAACACAGATAAGGAACTAATCAAGAGTCGGATAAGGAGTTTATTCATGGCTAATCAATTAACTTGCGTTCCAAATTTAAGAGAAAGATGAGAACCAAAACGCTTCTACTGGGCTTATCTCTGCTAGCCTTTGCGGCTTGCAAGAACAGTGGCCAATCGGAAGAAAAATCAGAAGAAAAAATAACAGTCGCTATGGAAACGGGAAAAGACCCGCACAGCTACGCTCAGGCCAATGCTGTGGTAAAGCACCTCAACTGGGATGCAGATGTTGATTTCGAGACTCAAACAATTACGGCTTCCGCCGAATGGGACATTGAAGCTCAAGAAGGAGCAGAAGCCATTTATTTCGACATCTACGATTTAGATATTCAGAGTGTTAATGTGGATGGCCTAGCGACCGATTTTCAATTAGGCGAATTTGATCATCACTTAGGTCAGGGTTTACGTATCCCTATTAAGGTCAGCAGTAAAAAGGTGACGATCACCTACAAAACAGGTGACGACGCGCGTGCCTTACAATGGCTTGATGCCGAACAAACCGCAGGCAAGAAAAACCCTTTCTTATTTACTCAAAGTCAGGCGATTCTAGCACGCAGCTGGGTACCTACCCAAGATAGCCCAGGGGTTCGGTTTACCTATAAAGCTAAAGTGAAAGTACCTAGCCATATGCTTGCCCTTATGAGCGCCAGCAATCCTCAAGAACGCAATGAAGCAGGGGTATATGAATTTGAAATGCCCCAGGCTATCCCTTCCTACCTATTAGCTTTGGCGGTTGGCGACGTTTATTTTGAGGGTATTAGCGAGCGTACCGGAGTATATGCCGAGTCTAATCTTTTAGACACTTCGGCCTACGAATTTGCCGATTTAGAAAAAATGGTACAGGCGGCCGAAGAACTTTACGGTCCTTATGCCTGGGGACGTTACGACCTAATTGTACTTCCTCCCTCTTTCCCCTTTGGTGGAATGGAAAACCCACGTCTAACCTTTGCCACCCCGACCATTTTGGCTGGCGACCGCAGTTTAGTGAGTTTAGTGGCTCACGAACTTGCACATAGCTGGAGTGGGAATTTAGTAACCAATGCCACTTGGGACGATTTTTGGCTCAATGAAGGCTTTACGGTTTACTTCGAGCACCGTATTATGGAAGCTGTCTATGGAAGAGAATACTCCGAAATGCTGGCCAGCCTAACCCGCGCCGGACTGCAAGAAGCAGCCGCTGAAATGTTAAAGGACATGCCAAACGACACCAAACTAAAACTTGATTTGGAAGGTCGTAATCCAGACGATGGAGTAACCAGCATCCCCTACGATAAGGGGTACTTCTTCCTTCGTTTAATGGAAGAAACCGTAGGTCGTGATCGCTTTGACGAATTCCTTAAAAACTACTTCCAGGGTCACAAATTTGAAGTAATGACCACCGAAGAATTTCTGGATTACCTCCGCGCTAATCTATTGACCGAAGAGGAGTTCAAATCTATTCGCGTAAAAGAGTGGATCTATGAAATTGGTATTCCCGACAATTTACCGGAAGTACAAAGTGATCGCTTTGCAAAAGTTGATGAGGCTCTCACTACTTTCATGGACAATGGACAACTACCCGCAGAAAGCGTAAGTACCGCTTGGACCACTCATGAATGGTTGCACTTCATCAACAGCATTCCTGAAAATGTAAGTGTCGAGCAATTAACTCAATTGGATGAAGCCTACGGTTTAAGTGCAAGCGGAAATAGTGAAATCTCCGCCGCTTGGTTCCAGCCAACCATTGCCGCGGGCTACGAAGCGGTCTATCCGAAGGTGGAGAGCTTCTTAACTTCGGTAGGACGTCGTAAATTCTTAACCCCTACTTACAAAGCATTATTAGAAGCAGGGAAAGAGCAAATGGCTAAAGACATATACGCAAAGGCCCGCCCAAATTACCACGCAGTTAGCCGTGAAACGCTGGATGCCTTATTAGGTGACGAAGCCTAAAAAGGAATTAGAACTACTGGAAAGCCCGTCTCTTTATAAAATGGAGTCGGGCTTTTTTTAGCTCATAAAATAGAGTCGCTTTACGCGGGAAGAAATACCGGTAAGCACTTCATAGGGAATAGTACCCATTGCTGCCGCCATTTTTTGAATAGGAAGATCGAGACCGAAAATCAGAACCTCATCCCCTTCAGTCACAGGTGCATCCTTGACCTCCACCATAATCATATCCATACACACACGGCCCACCACAGAATACAAAACGCCACGGATTAAAACCTGCCCCTTGCCATTGCTTAGACTTCGTGGAAAACCATCCGCATAACCAATAGAAACTACGGCTATTCGAGTATCATTTGGGGCTACCCATGTACGACCATAGCCCACGGTATCACCAGCCTTTACTCTTTTAACTTGAGAAACGGTGGCTTTTAATTCGCTTACTAAGCGAAGCTTCTTCTGCTCTTCCGGATGGGAGGCCACTCCATATAAGCCGATACCTAATCGAACCATATCAAAGTACGCTTCCGGATAATCTTCTATAGCACCCGTATTGGCAATATGCCTAAGGAAGGTATAGCCTAAAGAATCCTCAATTTTATTCGATACCTCGCTCAAAGTTCGGATTTGACCAAGCGTAAAATCTCTTTCTTGAGGGTCATCCGATGCCGCCAAATGCGAAAATGCAGAAACCACTTTTAGATTTGGGTTCGCCTTCAAAATTTCGATCATTTCTTCCACATCAGTGGCTTCAAAACCCAAACGGTGCATACCCGTTTCAAGCTTCAAATGGATCTTCAACTCCTTATTGATTTGGGAGGCGATAGCTGCTACTTCCTTTAAACGAAGGAGGCTGTAAACCTCCGGCTCTAAATTGTATTCAATCATTTCAAAGAGCGCCTCGGTTTCAGTATTTAAAACCATAATTGGCATATAGACCCCTGCTTTTCGAAGAGCCACCCCTTCATCAGCATAAGCTACGGCCAAATAATCAACTCCATGAAACTGTAAAACACGCGCCACTTCTTCACTGCCACTTCCATACGCAAAGGCCTTTACCATTACCATTAGCTTTTGCCCCTCCTGAAGTCGGCTGCGGTAATAGTTCAAATTGTGAACCAGTCGATCGAGGTAAACCTCCAAGACCGTCTCGTGGTGCTTTAAGCTCAGGCGGCGATCAATGCGCTCGAATTCGAAAGGTCGCGAGCCCTTTAATAAAACTGCTTTATCGCGCCAATCAAGATGGTGAATCTCTTGAATAAAAGCCTCGGTGCTATCATAATAGGTAACCCTTAAGTCTCCCAAGCCAAATTGCTTCAACTGGGGGCCAATGGCGTAAATCTGTTCCAAATCATAACGCTGTACAATATCCCGAACATGCGCATAAAGAGCCTCTCCCTTAAAGGAACTTTGAAGCAAATCACTAATTACCAATATCTTTTGACGATCACGACCATGCTCATCTAAAAAGTGCAGAGCAATTCGAAGCGATTCTAAATCACTATTGTAGGCATCATCAATAATTAAAGATTGCTCGCGACCTTTTTTCATTTGCAATCGCATTTCCACTGGTGCCAGTTGCAAAAGGCAATTTCTTAAATGGTCTTTATCATGGCCTAAGCTTAATGAAAAGTAAAGAGCATTCCCTACATTCTCTAGAGAGGCATCATCACTAAAAGGTATTTCAAACTCTGCAACCTGTCCCTCCCAATGGAAATTAAAACGACAATAATCCGTTTTACGATTTAGGATTTCGAAATAGGCACAGTCCTCCCTTTTCTGAAAAGACCAGGGCCGAAGTTCTGCTTTTAAGGCTGCCGCTTCGGCACTTAAGACCTCCCTCAATTGGAGGTCATCAAAAGGATAGATTATAAATTCACTACCCTTAAATAATTTTAATTTTTCAAGAACCTTAGCAGGAAGGTCTGGGAAGTTTTCCCCGTGCGCCGAACCAATATTGGTAAAGATGCCGCCTATAGGCTGAAGGATATCGGCTAAAGCCTCCATTTCTCCAGGTTGTGAAACTCCAGCTTCCGAAATCGCGATGTCTGTATCATCCTCCATCTCCCACAATGAAATCGGTACGCCGATCTGAGAATTATAGGACTTGGGATTTCGAAAGACTTTATGAGGCCCTTCCAACAGTCGCCACAACCATTCTTTGGTAATTGTTTTGCCATTAGAACCGGTCACTGCATAATGCGCAGCTTTCGAATCTTGCCGGATCTTAGCACCTAATCGTTGCAAAGCCTTTAGGCTATTGTCTACTTTCAGATAAAGCGCATCTGCATAAGCGATTTGAGGATCATGCTCAACTACAAAGAGTCGCACTCCCTTTCGATATAGCTCGGCTATAAATGCATGACCGTCATGATTTTGCCCTCGAATAGCAAAGAAAAGAGCTCCTTCAGAAGTGCTTAATTGTCGGCTATCCCAAAGTAAGTGCTTTACCTCTAGGGCTCGGGTATCGGGGTGTTTTGCTCCGATGCTTTGGGCAATATAGTGGCTATTGCGAATCAAGCTTTTTCTCCTGAGCGCGAATTTCATTAAATGCCGCGCGGCTTAGTGGTTCGTATTCTTCTTTTGAGCCTAAGAAAACCCGCTTTTGATCGGTATTCGTACGATGCGAATAATGGGCTAAATTACCGGTGCGCATGCAAACCGCGTGCACCTTTGTTACATATTCTGCGGTGGCCATCAAGTTAGGCATGGGCCCAAAGGGACGACCTTGAAAATCCATATCCAAACCAGCAACTATTACTCGAGTTCCTCTATTGGCCAATTCATTGCAAACTTCCACAATCCCAACATCAAAAAACTGTGCTTCATCGATCCCGATCACATCTACCCCATCTCCCAAGATTAGGATATTAGAGCTGCTTTCCACAGGCGTACTTCGGATGGCATTATTATCATGGCTCACCACTTCTTCTTCCGAATAGCGCGTGTCTACTATCGGTTTAAAGATCTCCACTTTGAGCTTTGCAAATTGGGCTCTCTTCATCCGGCGGATAAGCTCTTCGGTCTTTCCCGAGAACATGCTTCCGCATATAACTTCTATCCAGCCACTATGCTTTTGATGATTTACTGTATTTTCGAGGAACATTTTAGATCTTAATAGACTCACAAAACTAAGGAATAAAGACGCCCTCAATGAAAGATAATGTACGCCAGGAACTCAAAGAGCTTTGTTATTTCATAATTGAAAACAATAATGAGCTTTCCCGACCTGAGCAACTTACTCGCGTACAGATGCTTTACGAGCGTTTACTACTCTTAAATTATCTAGAGGAAAAGGAGGCGGCCCACCCAATAAGCGAGTCAAAAAAGCATTCTAGCCCTCAGCAAACTAGTGCTAGCCCTTCAAGCGATCAAAACCCAAATGCGGAGCCTAAGCCCACACCCAATCAAACGCCACATCCCGAACCAAACATAGATCCAAGTCCAACGCTAGTCCGCCCATTCGAAAAGCCACAAGGTACCGATAAGGAAGAAATCCAGGCAGAAATAAAAGAAACCGAAGCGCAAATCTTACAGCGCAAAGAAAGTGCAACGGAGCAAAGGGAGACAAAAGGTTTGAATGATGGCATGGAGGCGCCAAAATCGATTAATGATCAATTAGGAACTGGCTCTGCTATCCAAGTCGGGCTTAATGATCGTATCGCCTTTGTTAAGCATCTCTTTAATGATTCTCAGGAAGACTTTAATCGGGTGCTTTCGCAGCTTAATACCCTCGACACCTATTTGGAGAGCATGTATTTCGTTGAAAATCTAGTGAAGCCTGACTACAATTGGGAGGATAAAAAACCCTACGAAGACCGTCTAATTGAGCTTATCAAGAAACGCTTCGGCGAAGACTGGTAAAATCCCTTCCTCTAAGCAGCAAAAATTTCCTATTTTTGCCGCCTTTCCTAAATAAAATTCAAAGCCCGTAAGCTATGAAAATGAAACTTTCGCACTTCAACTATAAGCTTCCTCAGGAACTTATAGCGAAGCACCCTACTACACATCGTGATGAAAGCCGCCTAATGGTGGTAAACCGCAAAGAAGGTACTATCGAGCATAAGACCTTCTCAGACATCATTGATTATTTTGACGAAGGCGATGCCCTCGTTTTAAACAACACCAAGGTATTTCCAGCCCGCATGTACGGGAATAAAGAAAAAACCGGTGCCCGTATCGAAGTATTCTTACTTCGCGAATTAAATGCAGAAAGCCGTTTGTGGGACGTATTGGTAGATCCAGCACGTAAAATCCGGATCGGTAATAAATTATACTTCGGTGATGATGATAGTCTAGTTGCTGAAGTAATAGACAATACCACTTCACGTGGTAGAACCCTGCGCTTCTTATTTGATGGTTCCTATGAAGAATTCCGCGCCAAGTTGAAGGAATTAGGGCAAACTCCACTTCCTAAATACATCGACCGCGAGCCCGAACCAGAAGATGAAGATCGTTATCAAAGTATTTTTGCTAAAAACGAAGGCGCCGTAGCTGCTCCAGTAGCAAGCCTTCACTTTAGTAAACAATTAATGAAACGTCTTGAAATAAAAGGCGTGAACTTCGCTGAGCTTACCTTACACGTGGGCCTTGGAACCTTCCGCCCTGTTGAAGTGGAAGACCTCAGCAAGCATAAAATGGACTCCGAGCAGTATATCATTTACAATGAAACTGCCAATGTGGTTAATAAAGCTATTGATGCTCGTAAAAAAGTATGTGCGGTAGGTACTACTTCTATGCGTGCTTTAGAAAGCTCGGTTAGTACGGATGGACACTTGAAAGAATTTGATGGCTGGACCAATAAATTCATCTTCCCTCCTTACGAGTTCGAAATTGCGGACCGCATGATCACGAACTTCCACCCCCCCCAAAGCACCTTAATGATGATGTCGGCAGCCTTTGCTGGATATGATTTATTAATGGAAGCCTACAAGGTGGCTGTTAAAGAAAAATACCGCTTCCTTAGCTATGGCGATGCCATGTTAATTATCTAAGGATAAGCGTCCGTCAAAACAAAAAACCCTGAGCTTTAACTCAGGGTTTTTTTGTGGTTCCTATCAGGCTTTTAGATTTAGAAAAACCCCGCCTATTACTAAGAAAGCGATACCGCTAACCATCGGTGGTCGCATCACACCACCGCTGGCAGGGAAACTTAAATAAATCATGTACAAACCTAGGATTAGGAGTACTAATCAGGCAATCTTTTTCATGTTGATGAATTTTGGTTGGGCCTTCAAATTACTAAATCCTATCCGAATTGTTGGACCAATCCTATAGGCAAGGGTAATAGTCCCCAGCTTCTCCCTACCTTTGCCGCGTGAGCAGTAAAAAGGACATACGCGCTTTAAGCCGAGAAGACATCAAGGCTTATTTGATATCCATTGATGAAAAGCCTTTTCGGGCAAATCAGATATTTGAATGGCTTTGGCAGAAAGGCATCAAGGACTTTGATGAAATGACTAATCTTTCGAAAGACCTGCGAGAGCATCTCAAAGAAAACTTCGTCATCAATCATATCCGGGTAGATGAAATGCAGCGCAGCGAAGACGGGACCCTAAAAAACGCTGTTCGTCTTTACGACGGAAAGGTGGTAGAGTCCGTATTAATCCCAACGGACAAGCGCATTACCGCTTGCATTAGTTCTCAAGTAGGCTGCAGTTTAGATTGTAATTTTTGTGCCACCGCACGTTTAAAGCGGATGCGAAATCTCAATCCGGATGAGATTTACGACCAGGTAGTAGCCATTAAAAATGAAGCCGAAAACTTCTATGGCCGCCCCCTTACCAATATTGTATTTATGGGCATGGGTGAGCCTTTGATGAACTATAAGAACGTCTTGGAAGCCATCGACAAAATTACCTCGCCCGAAGGCCTGGGGATGTCACCAAGGCGCATCACCGTTTCAACCGTTGGCTTATCTAAAATGATTCGTAAGCTGGCCGATGAAAACCCAAAATTCAAGCTGGCTCTAAGTTTACACTCAGCCCGCGATGAGGTGCGAGATAAGATCATGTCTATAAATCTTACAAACCCCGTGAGCGATTTAATTGAAGCGCTCAAATATTGGTATTCGATTACGAAGAGTCGAGTTACCCTCGAATATGTGGTTTGGCACGACATCAATGATAAACCAGAAGACATCCAGGCGCTGGTGAATTTCTGTAAACAAGTGCCCACTAAAGTAAATCTGATTGAGTACAATCCCATTGATGATGGCATGTTCCAACAAGCTGAATTTAGCGCAGTTGAAGCCTATCAAAGAGCATTACAGGCCATTGATGTGGTTGCAACGGTAAGACGCAGTAGAGGCAAAGATATTGACGCCGCCTGCGGTCAACTAGCTAATAAGAATACCATCGAACTCAAGGAAGCTTAGAAATCCTTGAAAATTTTCAGGATTTTAGCCCTTTAAATTACCTTTGGGCACCTCATGTCGAGCATCAAACAGATACAAGCTCCCATCCAAGAAGAAATGAAGGCCTTTGAGCCTAAGTTTCGTGATTATATGGCCTCCAAAGTGGCCCTTCTCGACCGTATCACATATTACATCGTAAAGCGCAAGGGCAAACAACTCAGGCCCATGCTGGTCTTCCTCAGTGCTAAAATGCACGGCACCATTGATGAAGCTTCTTACCGGGGAGCCGCTCTGGTTGAGCTTATGCATACCGCAACCTTGGTGCACGATGATGTGGTAGACGACTCCAACATGCGCCGTGGCTTTTTCTCCTTAAACGCTTTATGGAAAAATAAGATTGCGGTTCTTGTAGGCGACTATCTGCTCTCGCGCGTACTCTTACTTTCGGTTGAAAATAAAGAATTCCGCCTGTTGGAACTAATTAGCACCGCCGTGCGGGATATGAGCGAAGGAGAACTGCTGCAAATCGAGAAAGCGAGAAGACTGGATATAGACGAGTCTATTTACTTCGATATCATCACCAAAAAAACAGCTTCCCTAATTGCCTCTTGTTGCGCTGTGGGAGCCGCTTCGGTTGGAGCTAGTGAAGAAGAGGTCGAGCGCATGCGCCTTTTTGGAGAATACCTTGGAATCGCTTTTCAGATTAAAGATGACCTCTTCGACTTTCAGGCAACCGCGCGCACCGGAAAACCTACGGGGATAGACATCCAAGAGCAAAAAATGACCCTACCTCTTATCTACGCTTTACGCAATGCTAGTAAAGAAGATAAGAAGTTTATGATTAGGGTGGTTAAAAAGCATAACCACAACCGCAAGAAGGTAGAGCAAGTAATGGCACTCGTGCGGGATTCAGGAGGAATCGAATACTCCTCCGATAAAATGCATGAATATTACCAAAAGGCTATTGCCCTTATTAAAGATCGGGAAGATTCGGAGGAGAAAAAATCTCTACTCACCCTCGCTAAATACGTAATCGAACGTAGCAAATAGTTACATTTGGTATTCAACCAATACTAATAATAGAAAGCATGGAAAAATATCAGGAATACCTTGATACAGGAATAGACTTGGCCATTCAATATGGAGGCAACATTGTATTGGCCATTATTACCTTAATTGTAAGTCTTTGGATTGTTAAAAGAGTTACCCATATTTTCCGTAAGACGCTGGATAAAAGAGGAGTTGATGAGAGTTTAGTGCCTTTTTTAAGTTCTCTAATTAATGCGCTTCTAAAAGTACTGGTGATTATATCTGTAGCCGGAATGGTTGGGGTGGAAATGACCTCCTTTGTTGCTGTTTTAGGTGCTGCAGGCTTAGCAGTTGGTTTAGCACTACAAGGCAGCCTTTCTAATTTCGCCGGCGGGGTATTGATTCTTATCTTAAAACCCTTTAAAGTGGGTGATTTTATTGAAGGCGCAGGAACTTCAGGAACGGTTCGGGAAATCCAAATCTTCTACACCTACCTAACCACGCCTCAGGGACAAGAAATCATCGTGCCCAACGGACAGTTATCCAATAATTCCATCACTAATTACAGCTTTAATGACACCCGTCGTATTGATATGACCTTTGGTATTGGTTATGGCGATGATATTGATAAAGCCAAGGAGATTTTACATCGCTTATGTGCAGAAGAGAAACGCTTTATTGAAGAGGAGGGCATTACCATTTTTGTGGAAGCACTTGCAGACAGCAGCGTAAATATCCGAGTACGTGGATGGTCTGCTATCAGTGATTACTGGGACATCCTAGGCGCCTTCAACGAAAAAGTTAAGAAAGCCTTCGATCAGGAAGGAGTGGGGATTCCATTCCCTCAAATGGACTTACACCTGGTGGAAGACAAAACCAAGTAAAAACCTATTATACTAGAGAGAGCATGCTTCGGCATGCTTTTTCTGTCTTAGCACATTGATTACACAAGAAACCATACAAAAGATCATGGATACCGCCCGTATAGAGGAGGTGATAGGTGATTTTGTAACTCTAAAAAAGGCTGGTAGTAATTTCAAAGGACTTAGCCCCTTTAGTAATGAAAAAACGCCTTCATTTATGGTTTCCCCAGCGAAACAGATCTTTAAAGATTTTAGTAGTAGTAAAGGAGGAAGTGTGATTACCTTCCTCATGGAGCATGAGCAGTTCACTTACCCCGAGGCCCTTCGCTACTTGGCCAAGCGTTACAATATCGAAGTCGAAGAAACGGGACAAAGTGAAGAAGAGCAAGAAAAGCGCAGCGAACGCGAAAGCATGTTCCTGGTAAATCAATTTGCGAATGAATATTTTCAGGAGCAACTTCTAAAAGACGAAACAGGCCGTGCCATTGGACTGAGCTATTTCAAGGAAAGAGGCTTTACGGATAGCACCATCAAAGACTTCCAACTCGGCTACAGTCAAGAGGGCTATCAAATTTTCTGCGACCATGCCCTCACCAAAGGTTACAAGCTCGAATATCTGGATAAAGTAGGCCTAGTAAAAATCGATGGCGAACGAAAAATTGATCGATTCCGAGGAAGGGTCATGTTCCCCATTTTGAGTCACACCGGACGTGTACTTGGCTTTGGAGGTCGAATCTTGAAAAAAGACGCTAAGGCCGCTAAATACCTTAATAGTCCGGAGAGCGATATATACCACAAGAGTAAGATTTTATATGGTATTTATCAGGCTAAAACCGCCATTGCCCGGGAAGACGAGTGCTTCTTAGTGGAAGGCTATACTGATGTGATAAGCATGCATCAGGCGGGAATTAAAAATGTAGTAGCCAGCAGCGGAACGGCCCTTACCGTCGATCAGATTATATTGGTAAAACGATATACCCGAAACATCACGCTTTTATTTGACGGAGACCCCGCTGGTATTAAGGCAAGTTTACGGGGCATAGACTTGATTTTAGAGCAGGGAATGAACGTTCGAACCGTGCTTTTCCCTAATGGGGAAGACCCCGACTCTTTTGCTAAAAGCGTTTCACAAGCCGAACTCAAAGATTACCTCAAAGAGGAAAAAACAAACTTCCTTGCTTTTAAAGCAAAGCTCCTGCTTGACGAAGTGGGCAACGACCCCTTAGCCAAGGCCAAGGCTGCCCGTGAAATGGTTCAGAGTATAGCTCTTATCCCAGACGAACTCGAGCGAAGTGCGTATATCCAAGAAACGGCGCGCTTGTTAGATATGGAGGAACGCCTTCTTTTTAGTGAGTTAGGGCAAATTCGAGCGCGGAGCATTGAAAAACAACACCAAAAACAACAGCGCGAGCGGCAAGGTCTAAAAGAGCAAGAAATCATGAAAGTGGTGGAAGCTCCTCCGAAGCTTGAGGAAGCTCCTCTTTATGTCCAAGAACGCGAGCTATGTTCACTCCTTTTAAATCATGGGGAAACTAAATTCCCTTTCTACAAAGATTCTGAAGAGGAAGAGAGCATTTGTGAATACATCCTAACCGAACTGGTGAACGACGAACTACAGCTCGAACACCCTCATTTTCAATCCATCTTCGAACATTATTTGGAAGTCTTTAATGAAGAGCAAAGAGTTGCTAAGGCCGAGGAATTCCTCCGCGGAGTAGATAAAGACCGAATGCACTTAGTGGTAGACTTAATCGCTGAAGAACCAGAGCTTCACGACTGGAGACGCAAGCGTATATACCCTCCCGATAAGCAAACCTACCTCAAGCGATTTACCGAAGAGGCCGTCTTGCGTTTTAAGGAGAAAAAAATAGCTCAACTGATCAGCGAAAGTCAGGAAAAGCTAAAACAAGGAAACCGTTTAACTGAAGATGAGATGAGCACGATTAAGCAGCTCACCCAATTAAGGGTTGAAATTAATAAGCGCTTGAATCGGATTCTTTAGGTAAAAGGAAAAAGCTGAAGAAGAGCGTAAAAAGCAATACCGCCCAAATACGCTCAAACATAGATTCGGTTAGCAAACAAAGAGCAAAAAAGCCCAGATTAACAAGCACCAAATTGTTACCTGTCCGCCACGCTAGGCGAGCATAGGATCCTATTAAAAGCAAAAGACTTAGCACCCCTAAAACACCACCCGCAACCGCCGTCTCGAGATATTGGTTATGGGCATTGAATTTCTTCTCTAAGCCTTCCCAAAACTTAAAATCTTGATAGGCCCGCAATAGCGCCTCCCGGTTTTCACCCAGCCCCGTTCCTATGATCGGATTAGCCTCAACAACCGACCAAGCGCACTTCCATTCGGCCAATCGATAGGTCGCACTATTAAAATCACGTCCCGAAATATTATAACTGAAATCGGGTAATTGCAAATAGCGTTTTTTAAAATCCGCAGGAGCGAATAAGATAAACAGCCCCAATAAAATACTTGCAGCAGCAGGGACAGACAAGGCCCAATAGTTACGTTTTTTTATCGCTACCCATAATGCTACTAAAGCCGCAATCGCAAATAAGGCAATTAAGTTAATCCGAGCCTGCAAAAGAATCATAAAGACCAAAAAAAGAAGAGCGACTAAAGGGTAAATCGCACGCCAAATCCCTTTCGAGCTATCATGTAAAAAATAAGTCGACAACAAGGCCATGCCCACGTAAGTCCCTAAATACCCAGGATGCATTAAAGGCGATGCCAAATGCGTATAAAGGAAGTAGTAACGACGTCCAAATTCATTGGTCTCATAAAAAGCACCGGTCTCAATTGCTCTAAATGCCGCATAAACTAGAGCCACCAATACTGCCACAAGATTTGCCCACCAAAAAACTTTTAAAGCCATGCCCCGGAGGTCTTTGCGCCAATGGTTTTTCCCAGCGACAATAAATAGGGGCACCAGCATAAAAGACGTTTTTGTCTCCAATTGAGCTAGACCTTCCGAACTATTATTGGACCACAGCAAAGAAGCCGCAAAATAGAGGTAAAAGGCTGCTGAGGGCCACAATATGGGGCTACCTAAGGCGTAGGACCAATCTGCTTTACGATACAACACCAAGGCCTGGATAAACATGGCCACCAAGATCAAATTAGTGAAAGGCATCTGCCCCAAGGGCAAGGAGAATAGCAATAAAAGCAAAAAAGCATTCAGCCTTCCCGCTCCCGATTTCCAATTCTTAATTACCTGTAGTACCAATTCTCTTTTGCCGCTTTTTAATTAAAAAAGGTAGCTGTGATAGTAACAGCGCAAACAAAGATAGACTTATAAAGAGTACGCTAGCGCGCAGAAAATCATTTAGAAAATAGGCCAATAGCACAAAGGCGATGTTAATGCCCATTAAACTTAAACTTGCCTGAACATGCGATAATCCGATATCGAGCAAGGCATGATGTATGTGATTTCGATCGGCTGCGAATGGGGACCTTCTCAAAATAAAGACTCGAATCATAACCACTCTAAAGGTGTCCATCACTGGAATAATCAGGACTGCGAAAGCAAAAACCATCGCATCAATTTTCTTTAAGACGTAATCGCTGCTGAGCTCATTCGCTTGCAAGAAATAAATACTCAGAAGTGCTACTAAAAAGCCCAAAATCATGGAACCCGAATCGCCCATAAAAATCTTGGCCTTAATTAAGTTGTAGCGTAGGAAAGCCACCTGAGAACCTAAAATACAGAGCGCCAAAATCAAAAATAAATCCTCTCCTAAATAGGCAAACCACAGGCTGTATGTAGCACTGACCACCACTCCAATACCCGAACTTAAGCCGTTAATTCCATCGATAAAATTGAAGGAGTTGATAATACCTAAAAAGAAAAATACGGTTAGGATGAAACTTAAAGAATAGGGAATAGTATCTACCCCCATAATCCCATAAAAACTAACCAAGCGGATATCTCCCTGCCCCACCAAAATAAGCACGGCTAAGATTTGCCCCAACATCTTCTTATAGGGCACCATAGGGTACAAATCATCCTTGACCCCCGTTATAAAAAGGATGAAAAGAGCTACTAATACCGAGTTTAAAGCTGGATTAGCTAAGTGTGCCGTAAAGAACACAAAAGAGATAATCATGCCACCAAAAATGGCCATCCCTCCTAAAGGAGAGATTCGAGCAGCATGTTTCTTTCGCTCATCAGGCAGATCATAGAGTTTCTTAACCAGACTTAAACGAATGATGGCTGGAATCGAAAAGAAAGTAATTCCAAAGGCTAAAACCGGAGCGAGGTAAATGGCGTATGTCTCTAGTATTTCCTGCATCGAATGCACTTAGGCTTTTTCAACTTCCCTTTCCAGGGACTTAAAGATATTGAAATCGAATTCGGAAAAGATGCCAAAGGCGCTGATTTCATCGACGATAACGTGACTCATTTTACCAGAATTGATTTTGGCATTGGCCTTAAAATTAGCCTTCGTTGAAGCCATGATTCCGCCTACAGCGCGGTACAATGCTTCCCGTTCTATGCGGGTGAATTTCTCCTGATCTAAAATTGGACTTAATCCATGACCTGTATGTCGGTAATACATCTTGTTATCAGGGCGCACCCCTAGTACGGAATCCGATTTAAAAAGCTCGATGGTGTTAATAGCATCGTCTAAAATATCTGGGCTTACAAAGGGATAATCCAGAGCAGCTGTCATCAAAAAACCATACTCTAAACCTGCCTCGTCGGCATGATTAACGGCCAATTGCACCGTAGCTCCTAAGGTTTGATTAGGGCCAGCTAACTTGCTGGGACGCTCTAAAACTACCACCCTGCTTTCTTGAGCAAACTCTTTGGATGCATAATGCAGTATCTCGGTATCTTCCGAAATGATGTAGACCCGTTTTACGGTTTTCGCCGCAAGCCCTGTTCTTACCTTTCGACTCAATAAGCTCCCTTTACCAGAGTCGAACAAGGGTATAGACTGGCCTTTGATTTTTGTATTCCGAGCCGGTATAATCATTAAAGCGGAATCCTCCACACTCTGCAAATCCAGGAAAGTCTTTTTAATCGCTCTTCGAGTTTTTAAAATTCGTTCTTCGTTGGTCGTTAAATTGGAACCATGACGACGATAGTAAAAAAGCGGCTCCGTAACATTACGTACCGAATAATGGGTAATGAACTTCAACCAAAGGTCATAACCATCTTGGCAGGTAAAACTTTCATTATAGCCCCCAATCTTCTTCAGGAATGAAAGGCGAATCATCGTGCAGGCTCCGTGTGCCGGTTGGTCGTAAAGCGACACCTCTTTTTCAAAATTGTGACGCTTTTCCTCTCCGGTCTTGTTCCCTTCTGCATCAACGTAATAATAGTCAGGAAAAACCAGACCTAATTCATCATCTGCTTCTAAGGCTTCCGCCATTTTTTCGAGCGCTGTGGGCACAATGTAATCATCAGCGTCCAAACGCATGATGTATTTACCTTTAGCTACCCGCATGGCAACATTATTGGTGATGTTAAGGCCTTTATTCTGCTGGTAAATAATGGTCACCTGCTCCTTATTGCGATAACGCTCAATGATTTCTTTGCTATTATCGGTAGATCCATCATCAATAATGATCAGCTCCCAGTCGTCTAAACTTTGAGCAAAAACGCTCTCTATGGATTGCTCAATAAAGCGTTCGTAATTGTAATTGGTGATGTAGACCGACACCAAGGGACTATCCATACTCATGCCCTTTCCTTTAATTCTTTAGCGGGAATACCGCCGATTACTTTATAAGCTTCTACACTTCGATTTACCACCGCATTGCTACCTACGACTACCCCTTCACCAAGACGCACCCCGGGCAAAACGACAACATGCGTTCCCAGCCAGCAATCCTTGGCTAATTCTATCGGAGCATGATCATAGCCTTGAGCCTGAACCTCCACATTACGATCTTTAAAGCCATGCATACTCGTTTGAAGGTAAACGAAACCCGAAATCAAGCATTTTTGCCCTACACGAATCGAATCACCCCCATTAAAAACAGTATACAAACCAATACGGACGCCTTCCTCCAAAATAAGTTGTGCTTTATTCGTAGCCAGCAGTCGCACGCCGCGGTCAATGCGAACATTGGAGCCAATTTTCATTTGGGCTTCTTGATGCACGCGAATCTCCAGATTACGACGAAGTTCAACTTGATCGCCGATTTCCAATTTGGCGCCCTTGTCAATCATGATCTTAGGAATGGAATCACAGCGTAAGTTTTTTCCAAAACTAATATTAGAGCTATGGTACAATAGCCGGGTAAGGAAAGCCAGAAAGCGTGGGCGGAACTGACGTATGTAATATTGCGTTATTTTCATTCGAACATTTCCCATTCTAGTTTCTGATGCTCGCGAACATCAACCTTCAAGGTTTTTCCAATCAGCTTATCGTAATCGCGGGCATCAATGCCATGATTTGGGCGCAATACG
>CBFHRN010000039.1:0-18322 GCA_965658275.1 Croceimicrobium sp. | reverse complement strand
CCGTAGAATCAATTTCTTGACCCAATACCATGGTTGCAAGAATAGTGGCTACGTAAGAACCAAATAAATCGGCTCCCATACCCGCAACGTCACCTACGTTATCACCTACGTTATCAGCAATAGTTGCTGGGTTACGAGGATCGTCTTCAGGGATACCTGCTTCTACCTTACCTACAAGGTCTGCACCTACGTCAGCTGCTTTAGTATAAATACCTCCACCAACACGGGCAAACAGGGCAATAGATTCTGCACCTAAGGAGAAACCAGCCAATACTTCAATGGCCGTTTTCATTTCACTACCAGTAATTGCCGCACCTTCAGGAACGAACATATAATAGAATACAATGAATAAAGATCCTAAACCTAATACCGCTAAGCCAGCTACACCTAGACCCATTACTGAACCTCCAGTAAATGAAACCTTTAATGCTTTTACCAGACTTGTACGGGCCGCCTCAGTGGTACGCACGTTGGCTTTGGTTGCGATACGCATTCCAATATATCCAGCTAAAGCTGAGAACACCGCACCAATAACAAAGGCGATAGCAATGATAGGGCTTGAATGCTCTACCAAAGTGCCTGAATAAGCTAAAAGAATACCAGCGATAATCACAAAATAACTCATGATCTTCCATTCGGCTTTCAAGAATGACATCGCGCCATCAGCAATATAACCTGCCAATTCGGCCATGTTCTTTTCACCTGCATTCTGTTTAGAAACCCAGGCTGATTTCACTAGCATAACCAAGATTCCAACCGCTCCAAGTGCAGGAACCAAATACATTAACCAGTCGTTCATAGTATTATTGATTGATTTAGATACGTATTAAGGGGCGCAAAAGTAAGTTAAATTGGCTTTCAGCCAAAGATTTACACGCGCTTAAAAAGTTCTTTTTACTAAAAAAAGCCACCATCCAAAGGAAAGTGGCTTCAAGTATTTTTGAATTACCCAGCCTTATCCGCGATAGGTAACTTTATTAACCGCTTTAATAATGCGATCCGCATTTGGTAAAAATTCTTTAACCAAGGTAGGAGCATAAGCCATTGGCGTATCAGCCGTATTCACACGAATAATTGGTGCATCGATGTAATCAAAGGCATGCTCTTGACAATGAGTAATGATTTCGGTAGAAATATTACCCAAAGGCCATGCTTCCTCTACGATTACCATGCGGTTGGTTTTCTTCAAAGATTCAATAATTGCATCGTAATCAATTGGTCGAACGGTGCGAAGATCAATGATTTCACATTCGATACCTTCTTTGGCTAATTCTTCGGCGGCCTTATCCGCCTCTTTGATAATCTTACCAAAAGAAACAATAGTTACATCAGAACCAGCGCGACGAATGTCCGCTTTACCTAAAGGAATTAAGTACTCCTCTTCAGGAACTTCCATTTTATCACCATACATCTGCTCTGACTCCATAAAAATAACAGGGTCATTGTCGCGAATGGCAGATTTTAAAAGACCTTTTGCATCGTATGGGTTACTAGGTACTACTACTTTTAAACCTGGGCAATTGGCATACCATGACTCAAACGCCTGGCTATGCGTAGCTGCAAGTTGACCTGCAGAAGCAGTTGGTCCACGAAAAACGATGGGTACATTAAACTGCCCACCACTCATCTGAAACATTTTTGCCGCATTATTAATAATCTGATCAATGGCTACCATTGAAAAGTTAAAGGTCATAAACTCAATAATCGGACGTAAACCATTCATCGCAGAACCTACTCCAATACCAGCGAACCCTAGCTCCGCAATCGGCGTATCCAAAACACGTTTGGGGCCAAATTCGTCTAACATTCCTTTAGAAGCTTTGTAGGCTCCATTGTATTCGGCCACTTCCTCTCCCATTAAATAAATGGTTTCATCACGGCGCATTTCTTCGCTCATGGCTTCGGCAACTGCCTCTCTAAACTGAATCACTCTTCCCATTGGAATAATTTTGAAGGGCCAAAAGTACTAAAGGCGAATAAAATTTCGGGAGCTTGTGAACGATTATCTGCATTTATACATTTAATATGCATGCATAGTATTTTGACCGCGGCTATTTTTAGGTTATTTTCGCGGCATAGACTTTATCACTTCTCAGAACTCAAATAATAATATGAAGGTATTAGTTTGTATCAGTCACGTACCCGATACTACCTCAAAAATCAATTTCACTGCTGACAATAGCGCCTTTGATAAGAACGGTGTTCAGTTTGTGATTAACCCCTACGATGAATTTGGTTTAACCCGCGCCATCTGGCTTAAAGAAAAGCAAGGTGCTTCTGTTACTGTTGTGAATGTAGGCAGCAGTGAAACAGAACCTACCTTACGTAAAGCTTTAGCAATTGGTGCCGATAATGCTATTCGTGTGGATGCCGACCCGCGTGATGCTTATTTTGTTGCAAAGCAAATTGCAGCTGTAGCGGAGCAAGGTGGCTACGACATGATTATCGCCGGGCGCGAATCGATTGATTATAACGGAGGTCAAGTGCCTGGTATGGTAGCAGCATTATTAAATTGGCCTTTTATCAATGCCTGCGTTGGCATGGAAGGTGAAGGTCCAGAATACAGTTTCACCCGTGAAATAGATGGTGGAAAAGAAAAAGTGAGCGCCAACGCTCCCTTTGTTCTAGGTGGACAAAAGGGCCTTGTGGAAGAAAGTGACCTTCGCATACCAAATATGAGAGGGATCATGCAAGCTCGCTCCAAGCCCCTAGAGGTTAAGGAAGCCGTTGCGGTAGAAGGCAAAACTTCAATTGGTCAATTCAGCAAACCGGCCCCAAAAAGCGCGGTAAAAATGATCGACGCAGAAAATGTGAGCGAGTTAGTTCAACTCCTGCATAACGAAGCGAAAGTGATCTAATCCAAAAATTTGAAACATGTCTGTATTAGTATATTTAGAATCTTGGGAAGGTAAATTCAAGAAAAACACATGGGAAGCGGCTTTATATGCTTCTAAAACTGCCGAAATGCTCGGAACCGAAGCTATCGGTCTTTGCATTGGCAACCTAGATGACCAAGCTTCCGAAGCTGGGAAATATGGAATCAGCAAAGTTCTCCATTTAAATAATGGCTTCGAAAGCTTTGATGCCAATGCTTTTGGCAATGCCATTGGCGAAGTAGCCAAAGCACATGGAGCGGACACGGTTATCATAAGTGCTACCTTTAACGGTAAGGCAATGGCCTCTGCTTTAGCTATTACAAATGATTCAGCCCTGCTCACCAATGTAGTTGCATTACCAGAAAGCACTAGTCCATTCACTGTAAAACGAGGTGTATTCTCAGGTAAAGGATTTAATTTCCTAAGCACAGAAGCTAGTAATAAAGTAGTACTATTTGTGCCTAACTCAATTCCGGTTATCGAAGGGGAAGGAGAAGCAAGTGTAGAAGAAGTTTCAGCCACTGGCGGAAACAGTCCGAAAGTAAATGTTCAGTCTGTTGACCGTGTGAAAGGCAAAATTCCTTTACCCGAAGCGGAGCGTGTAATTAGCGCAGGTCGTGGCCTAAAAGGTCCTGAAAACTGGGCTATGATCGAAGAACTTGCCGAAGTTTTAGATGCTGGAACGGCATGTAGTAAGCCAGTATCAGATATGGGATGGCGCCCTCATAGCGAACACGTTGGTCAGACGGGTATTGCCATTAAGCCTAACCTATACGTTGCCATTGGTATTTCCGGGGCAATTCAGCATCTAGCTGGAGTTAGTGCATCCAAAACTATAGTGGCGATTAATAAAGATCCCGAGGCACCTTTCTTCAAAGCTGCCGATTACGGTATCGTAGGCGATGCTTTTGATGTAGTGCCTAAACTTACTGAAGAGATCAAGAAGTTTAAGGCATCCAACTAATTCAATGGATCGTATTAGGTTATTTGTTAAAGGCCTTTCCTACAGCCAAACGCAAAGCGGTGCTTATGCTTTGGTACTTGGAGAAGAAAATGGAGAGCGACGCTTGCCGATAATTATTGGAGGCTTCGAAGCGCAGAGCATCGCTATTGCTTTGGAAAAAGATGTCAATCCACCGCGACCTTTGACTCACGATCTATTTAAGAACTTTGCAGATCAATATCAGATAAAAATTAAGGAAGTTTTGATTCACAAATTACAAGATGGAGTTTTTTACTCCATCTTGGTTTGTGATCGCAATGGAGAGGAGCATAGCTTGGATGCGCGAACCTCAGACGCGGTTGCGCTGGCCATTCGCTTTAAAACTCCCATATACACCTACGGGGAAATTTTGGATAAGGCTGGCATCATTCTGCAAGAAGGCGGTAGCTCCAGCGAAAGCCCAAGTACTCCGAAACCTACTAAAAGCGAGACCAAAAGCCCGGATTCCAGCAAATCTTCGGGTCTCCTATCTACCCAAAGCCTCGAAAGTCTTAAAAAGCAGATGAACGAAGCGGTTCAAAACGAAGATTACGAAAAAGCAGCTCGCCTCAGGGATGAGATTGACAAAAGGGAGAAAGGAGATTGATGTTTAGCAATCTTTGTTAAATTCGCTTTCAATCAAAAAACCAGCATGCGCCCGATCCTTTTCCTCCTTGCATTTCTTGTCCAGTTTTCTTCTTTGGGCCAAACTACAGGTGAATGGCGCTTTGATGCCATCGAAATTGAGGGAAAGGCCATTTTCAAAATTGGCGACCAAGACAGTTTACGACTTTTCGATAACGATAGCTTTTATTACCAGCTTGCGGCCAAAAATTTAAAAGCGTGGGGACAGTACGAATTCAGCGAAGACAGCACAGGTAAAACGCTCATTTTCCATTATTCCGCTCCGTCCGACACAAGCCGGTACTATTCAATATTAATAGCTAACGACTCTATTCTTGAGTTCGAAGAAAATAAGGTGCATTATCGGTTCAGAAAGGATGCGCCATCTAAGCTAATTAGCTCTAGCAAGGTTCAAGGCTTACCACTCGATTACGATTTTACTCAAAATGATTTTGATCTCAAAACAATATTAAGAGGGGTCATGGGCTTATTCGTTTTGATTGCGCTAAGCTTTGCTATGTCCTCTAAACGAAAGTCGGTGAATTGGCCATTGGTTTTGAAAGGCCTATTGATCCAAATCATTTTCGCCCTTGCTATTCTGAAGGTCAATTTTATTAGAGATGGCTTTGATTGGCTCTCCCAAAAGTTTGTGATTTTACTGAGTTTCACCGATGTTGGGGCCAAATTCCTATTTGGTGAACTGATTAATGAGACGAGCTCACTGGGCTACATATTTGCGTTCAAAGTTTTACCCACGGTAATCTTCTTTTCTGCTCTAACGAGTTTACTTTTCTACTACGGTGTGATGCAGAAAATAGTTTATGCCTTCGCATGGATTATGAAACGCACCATGAAGCTCAGCGGAGCTGAAGCTTTATCTGCAGCCGGAAATATTTTTCTTGGACAAACCGAGTCACCCTTATTAGTAAAACCCTATATCAATAAAATGACCCGAAGTGAACTGCTCTGTATCATGAGTGGTGGTATGGCCACCATCGCCGGTGGTGTTCTTGCAGCTTATATTGGCTTTTTAGGAGGAGACGATTTAGTCCAGCAAGCTTTCTTCGCTAAGCATCTTTTAGCGGCTTCTGTAATGAGCGCCCCAGCAGCAGTAGTGGCAGCAAAAATCCTTCTTCCTGAAACCAAGGAAGTAAATAATGAAATGCATTTGGGTAAACAAAAAATTGGGGATAATGCCTTAGAGGCCATCACCAATGGCACCACGGATGGATTAAAACTCGCAGTAAACGTGGGTGCTATGCTTTTGGTATTTATAGCCTTGGTTGCCATGGTAAATGCCCTATTGAAAGACTTCATTGGCGACATTAGCGGGTTAAACGAATGGGTGATGAGTTTCACTAATGGCCAATACGATGGCTTCTCAATGGAATTCATATTGGGCTATTGCCTAGCTCCAATCACCTGGCTTATGGGGGTTGCCAACGACGATATATTCTTGGTTGGACAGCTTTTAGGCGAGAAGACTATTCTCAATGAGTTTGTGGCCTATGTTTCCCTAGGGGAGCTCATGGATGCCGGTAAATTTAGCTCCGAGAAATCCATTATAATCGCTACCTACATCCTGTGCGGATTCTCCAACTTTGCCAGCATTGGAATTCAGATTGGCGGAATAGGCTCACTAGCCCCCTCAAGACGAGGAGACCTATCCAGACTAGGCTTCAAGGCTCTCATTGCTGGAACCATGGCAAGCCTTTTCACGGCCGTTATCGTTGGAATGTTAATCTAAGGGTTCTTTTCCGTAGCAATAGTGTAGGCTTTCTCATAATGATGCAAGAGATTCTTCCAATCAAAGTGTTCGGAGAAATCTTCTGCCCTACTACGCTGGATTATTCGATACCGTCGATTGTGCTTAACGAAATGTAATAAGTAAGTTGCCAAGTCTTCAACAACATCGTCCAATGAACGATCTTCCCTGCGCAAAACAAATATCCCTTGATCTTCTTTCGCTCCCTCCATGCCTTGAACGTATTTACCAAAACCCGAGAGATCTGAGGTAACCGTTGGTACCCCGCGCGCAATACATTCCAACGGAGTATAACCCCAGGGCTCATAATAACTTGGGAAAATTCCTAAATGACAACCGCGCACAAAATCATTGTAGTCGATTCCAAACAATGGATTTGTACTCTTAATAAACTCAGGGTGGTAAACCACCTTAACGCGATCGAGTGGACTATTAAACATTTTCAAACCTCGCATTTCATTTAAAATCTGATCTCCTTGATCATCTTTCAAATTGTGCGTGGTAATGTAGGGCCACTCCTCTGATTTCCAGGATTGAATGGTACGTCGGTAGCGTAATTTCCAGTAATCGTCTACCATACCCGCAGTTTCAGGTAATCGATGGTCTTTCTCCGAACTCACCGCCTCCTGAAAAAGTCGTTTTCCAATTTGACCCTGAATAGCTCTTACACTTTTTCGAATTTCCTGAAGAACCCCATTGGATTGCAGCACTTTTGGGTTGATAGACCAAGTCTCACGGTTGGTAATGAAGAACATCACTACCGTTGTATCGATGCCTTCTTTCTTCATCCTTTCATTGAGCAGATTCAAAGCTCTCAGGCTAATATCATAACCCTTATTGCTAAACTCATAGCGGCCTGATGTGAAAAAGTACAAGGTATTATCTAGATCAAAAGAATAGCTTGGAAAAAAGTGACCGATGGTAAAGTCATGCAGTTTCTCTTTAAACTCTTGATGCAGGTTTTGAACCTCATGCATGGCCACAAAACGCTTGATATTTAAACCGTTGGGGGTTACCTCATCGGGAGTTTTCCCTAAAAGGTGAATGCATTCCAAAGCGGTCACTTCACTAACCGTCGTAAAACTACTTGCCTTATTCGCCACCAGCCTCTCAAGCTCAGCAAGGGGTAAAATACCAAAATGCCGCGCTTCTTTACGCCAATCGAAATTCGCCAATTCGGAATAGAACGAAGGGTAAGACATCGCTAAATACCTCCCTAAAATGGTGGCATGCGTCGTAAAGGTAGTTGCGATATTTGGCTTCTCTTCCGCTAAATCCAAAATAGGCGCCGCAGCCATCCACTCATGGAAGTGAAGAATCATATTCTTCTCTCCTACCTGCTTTTCCAATGCCAAAAGAAACTTCACGTTGGCTCTAGCCCAAATGAGCATTTCATTAAATAGCTTATTATTGGAATCCTGACTCAAGCCAAACTTTGATTTGTAATAGTCTTGAATCTCGGGAAGTTGATTAAAGAATTGGTCCGGACGAATTAACACCACCTTAGGACGACCAGTAACCAACCAGCGCGCATAGCGCACTTCGAGCCCCTCATCACGTAAACCCTGCACGGCTCTTGCGATAGGATCACTCAAGTCTGTAATATCTTCCAATTCGGCATCTATATTGGGATCAGACAAAGGCCCTAAAAGACAATAGTTATCTCCCCATTTTTCAATCATCGCTGGAACCTTGGAACGCAAAACGGTGTATATACCACCAATCTGGTTACAAACTTCCCACGAACATTCAATCAATATCTTCTGATGGATAGCTGACATTACATTAAGAATTTGCTCTAAAATTGGCTAATAAAATTCAATTACGCTAAACCTCTCAAAAGAAATTAACAAGGAGGCTTTTTATAAACAAGGTCTAGGTGGTTTTAATGATCAAAAGCTATTTTTACGACAAAGCAGAAATATGCAGCAGTACCACGATTTAATGAAGCATATCCTCGACAATGGGGTGATGAAAGAAAACCGAACCGGCATCAATACCTTATCGGTTTTTGGATACCAAATGCGATTTAATTTACAAGAAGGCTTCCCCTTGGTAACCACAAAAAAGGTCCACTTAAAGTCGATTATCCATGAGCTGCTTTGGTTTATTGCTGGCGATACCAATATTCGTTATTTGGTGAAGAATGGAGTCAATATTTGGAACGAATGGCCCTTCCAAAACTACCTTGTGCAAAATAATTTGGCAGAAAAGCTTCCAAAATACTCAGAAGAGTGGAAAGCTGAGTTGCAAAATTTCAAGTCGCAGATCATCGAAAATGAGGACTTCGCCAACAAATGGGGTGAATTAGGACCGGTTTACGGCAGACAGTGGCGCAATTTTGAGGGCGTTGACCAGATTAAAGGTTTGCTGGAAGATTTAAAAGCTAAGCCAGACAGCCGTAGACACATTATTTCTGCTTGGAACCCAAAGGACATTCCGGTGATGGCCAAATCTGGATTACCTCCTTGTCATACCCTATTTCAATTTTATGTGGCCGATAACAAGCTCAGCTGTCAGCTGTATCAGCGCAGCGCAGATGTCTTTTTAGGTGTTCCGTTTAATATTGCCTCCTATGCATTGTTTACCATGATGATAGCGCAAGTCTGTGATTTAGAGCTAGGTGATTTCGTTCATACCTTTGGTGATGCCCACTTGTATGAAAATCATTTAGATCAAACCCGGGAGCAATTAAGTCGCGACTTCCGTCCGCTTCCCCAAATGAAGATTAATTCCGAAATCAAAAATTTGTTTGATTTCACATTCGAGGATTTCGAATTAGAAAACTACAACCCCCACCCTGCTATTCGAGCACAAGTGGCAGTTTAAATCATTTGATATGGGTAATTTAACAAGCAGAATACAATTACTACACCTTCTTCTTTTCAGCCTTGTAACAGGAGGTCTTTCGGCACAATCAATCATCTCCAAAGAAGACAGTGAAAAGATATTCAGTTTTGCAGTGGTGGAATCATTGCCTCAAGCTTTTGGCTGTTCTGAAGACTTCTCAAATAATGAGCAGAGAGCTTGTTTTCAACAACAAGTTCTAAGGCAGGTTGGAGAAAACTTTCAATATCCTGATGAAGATCGTAAAGCAGGTATTCAAGGCCGGGTTTATGTCAGTTTTGTTGTAGAGAAACATGCCTCCATAGGTAATGTTGAAGTTGTGCGTGGTGTGAGCTACAACCTCGATCGAGAATGTGTAAGAGTGGTTAAAAAACTTAAAATCGTGAAGCCCGCTTATCAACGCGGAAAGCCCGTGCGAATGTCTTACACCCTACCCATAAATGCCAAATTGAAATAAGCTTCTATGAATCTTACCCTAATCGCCGCTATGGCAAAGAATAGAGTCATTGGTAAAGACAATGATTTAATTTGGCATTTCCCTGAAGACTTAAAACACTTTAAGAGCTTAACTTCAGGACACCACGTTATTATGGGTCGGAAAACTTTTGAAAGTGTAGGTAGACCTCTCCCAAAAAGGGTAAACATAATTATTACAAGACAAAAGGATTACCAGGCAGAAGGTTGCAAAATTGCCGGAAGTTTAGAAGAAGCCTTAGCAATGGTAGAGAATGATGATCAACCCTTTATCGTTGGTGGGGCCGAAATCTACAAGCAGAGTTTAAACTTTGCCAATACCATTGAGCTTACCTTAATTGAAGCCGAATATGAAGGTGATACCTTTTTCCCTGAATTTGATCCCTCAATTTGGAAATTAGCTCGAGGTGAAAAAAAAGAGGCGGACGATAAACACGCCCACCCCTATGAGTTTTTAACTTATAAGAAAATTAGCCTTAGCTAACGGCTTTAAGGGCTTTCATAGACATTTTATTGATTCGCTCCGCAGCATAATCAGCATCTACCACCAAGGTATAACCTTCGTCAACTTCACCTGGAAGCTCAAACATGGCATCTGTGAGTATGGACTCAATGATAGAGCGTAATCCTCTTGCCCCTAACTTAAATTCCATGGCTTTATCGACTACATAGTCAATGGCCTCCTCTTTGAAATCTAGCTCCACGCCATCCATCTTAAGTAATTGCATGTACTGCTTAATGATGGCATTTTTAGGCTGTGTCAAAATTTGCTTTAAGACATCCCGTGTAAGCGGATTGAGGTGAGTAATGACAGGTATACGACCAATTAATTCTGGAATCAAACCAAAACTTTTTAAATCCTGAGGAGCCACGTACTGAAGCATATTCAGCTCATCAAAACTTTCTCGATCTTTAGAGGAATGAAACCCTACCGCCTTGGTATTAAGCCGATTGGCGATGTTTCGGCTAATTCCATCAAAAGCACCACCAGCCACGAACAAAATATTACGGGTATCGACCTCAATAAACTTTTGATCCGGATGCTTACGACCACCTTGGGGGGGCACATTTACTTTAGTGCCTTCCAAAAGCTTTAGAAGTGCCTGTTGTACACCTTCACCACTTACATCTCTAGTTATCGAAGGATTATCACTTTTTCGGGCAATTTTATCTATCTCATCGATAAAGATAATACCTCGTTCTGCGGCCTTTTGGTCGTAATTCGCTGCTTGTAATAAGCGAGTAAGAATACTTTCGACATCCTCACCAACGTAGCCTGCCTCTGTAAGCACAGTTGCGTCGACAATAGTAAAAGGCACATTTAACATCTTCGCAATAGTGCGGGCTAAAAGTGTCTTTCCCGTTCCTGTTTCGCCGACCAACATAATGTTGGACTTATCAATTTCAACCTCGTCTTCCTTGACCTCTGTTTTTTGGATAGTGTTTAATCGTTTATAATGATTGTAAACTGCTACCGCAAGAATACGCTTTGCTTCATCCTGCCCTATAACATATTCATCCAAAAACTTTTTGATCTCTCGGGGCTTCACAAGGCGCAAAGACTGACTTAGTTCTTTGTGCTCCTTGGTATTCATTTCCTCCACCACAATGCCGTAAGCCTGGCGGATGCAATGATCGCAAATATGCCCGTTGATACCCGCAATTAACACATTGGTATCCTTCTTTTCGCGACCGCAAAATGAACAACTTAAACTTTCCTTCTTGGAGCTCATACAAATAGTAAAATACAAAAATAAGGAATCCGTCCCAGAGCCTCTGGAACGGATCCAAATTCTAATCTTTTAATACAAACGTAATTAGTCTTTAGCGCGTTGGCTATCGAGCACTTCGTCAATCATTCCGTACTCCTTAGCTTCTCCTGAAGACATCCAGTAATCACGGTCTGAGTCCGCTTCAACCTTCTCAAATGGCTGCTTAGAGTGATCTGCGATAATACGATAGAGCTCTTCTTTCATTTTTAATACCTCACGAACAGCAATTTCCATATCACTTGCCTGACCCTGAGCACCGCTCATAGGCTGATGAATCATAACACGGCTATGCTTTAAAGCAGAGCGTTTTCCGTCTGCACCAGCACATAGCAATACAGCCCCCATTGAAGCGGCCATACCTGTACAAATGGTAGCAACATCTGGTTTAACCAATTGCATAGTATCGTAGATACCCAGCCCTGCATACACGGAACCACCAGGGCTATTCAAGTAAATTTGAATATCCTTAGTAGAGTCGGACGATTCTAAAAACAGCAATTGTGCTTGTACAATATTTGCCACTTGATCATTAATTCCAGTACCTAGGAAGATGATGCGATCCATCATTAATCTAGAAAACACATCCATTTGAGCCACATTCATTTGCCGCTCTTCGATAATGTAAGGAGTTAAAGACGACTCCAAATATTTGCCCACATGCATGGAGCTTAAACCGCGGTCTTTTACCGCATAGGACATAAATTCTTTTCCGAAATCCATATTTTGATTTTATGAGACTTTAATATTAACAAAAAAGGCCCGACAATGATCGGGCCAATTCAAATATATATGTCAGCATTTCCGATTACTTACCGGAAATGGCCTTAACAAACTCTTCGTAAGTCACTTCCTTTTCCTCTACCTTGAAAGTGCTCTTGAAGAATTCCATTAATTTTTGCTGGAACAATTGATCATTAATTCTTTGAGCTTCCTCACGGTTACCAAGTACATTATGAGCAATCTTATCTAAGTCCATTCCTTCAGGGAATTGACCGTATTGAGCCATTTGTTGAAGCACCATTTGCTTAGTATACTCAACTAACTCCTCATGTTCTACTTTGATATCATTGTCGGCGATAACGCGATTCTCAATAATCTGCCAACGCATATCTTCCTTCATATTAGGAAACTGGTCTTCAACTTCCTCAGCGGAGATTGGATTCTCGCCTGCTGTTTGCATCCAACGTTTTAAAAACTCTTCGGGTAAGTCAAACGAAATCTTTTCTAGCAATTTGTCGCGCACATCCTGGTAGAACTTACGATCGGTATCACCTACGAAAACGCGCTCAGCATCTTCCTTAATTTTAGAACGGAACTCCTTTTCATCCTTGATTGTTCCTTCACCAAATACCTTATCAAAAAGTTCTTGGTTTACCTCAGCTGGTTCTAATTTGCTCACTTCTGTTAGCTCCAATTCGAACTTCTGGGTGGAATTAGCTAGAGCCTCTTCATCAATCTTTAAGACCCCTGCTAATCGGAAATCATCTTTAAATGACTTTTTGTCCAGTAATAGCACATCACCAACTTTTTTACCCGTTGCTGATTTAACACCTTTTTCGGTTAAGGCGTCTAAGGCTAGCGTCGTTTCCACTTCAATACCACCCTCTACCGGAGCACCACGCTTTGCTACTTCAACAAACTTTCCTTTGAAAATCGCATTCTCTTCGATAGCCTCAGGATAGGACATGCTTCCAAAACGTCGAGCATAATCTGTCACATAGCGATCAACCATTTCGTCATCCGCAACCACCTTTAAATAAGGGATCTTCGTGCGAGCGTTCAACTTCACCTCAAAATCTGGCGCTAACCCAAGGTCATAATCAAAACTAAAATCCTTTTCATTATCCCAATCGATATCATTTTGCTCTACCGGCATTGGGTTACCGAGGATATCCAATTTCTCCTCACGGATATGATCGTAAACTGCATGCTGAAGAATGTGGTTGATTTCTTCAATCAAAACGGATTTACCAAATTGCTTACGAATCAAACCTGCAGGCACATGACCAGGACGGAATCCAGGGATATTTGCCTTTTTGCGGTAATCACTTAAAGTTTTATCTACTTTTTCACGATAATCTGACTCTTGGATAGAAACGGTTAGCACCGCATTTAAGTCGTCTTTCTTTGTTACAGTTACGTTCATTTGATCCTTTTTTAATCCGATTCTTAAAAGGGAGCGCAAAAGTAGTTAATATTAATCAGTTAGCATTAGCTAGCTTAAGAATCTATAAGGCCTATCGAATCCATGTATTAATATTTAAGCGTATATCTGAATATTGTTGATGCCATTGGATAAAATTTATATTTTTACCAATAGCTATACATTGGAAATACAACCAATTACCTTGAACATGAAAAAAATTACTAGCCTTCTTAGCCTTCTTCTGCTAACCACTTTTGCGATGCAAGGGCAAGAGAAATTTTCGGCCATGGTCGAAATGGGTCTTGGTATCCCATTTGTAGAGTTAAACGGAAACACCTATCAAGGCTACAAGCCCAACATAGGCATTAGCGGAGGCGTCGGGTATGACATTATGCCAAATCTGCGATTAAGAGCAGATGTAATGGCAATACAACTTAATGGTAATAATGACGCTTCCTATTTCCAAGCACAAGCGTATGAAGGAAGTGCTTCCGTTGATTACAATATTTTGGGACTATTCAACAAGAATTCCAAGTATATGCTTAACGCCCGAGGCGGAGTAGGGGCTGGATTTGCAAATTCCAATCTGTACGATATCAATACGCGTCAGAAAATCACCGAGGTTCCTGCTCAAAATGTTGGAGGATCTAGTTATTCCATCCAAACATTCATTTTGGCTGGATTAAACCTTGGGATTCCAGTATCGGATAAAATCGCTATTAACGTGGGTTACGCTCACCGTGTTTTATGGTTTCAGCCTTGGTTGGATGCCTTTAACGCCAATTCTTTTGACACTTATGGAGTTCTTACTGCTGGTTTACATTTCAACTTGAAATCTGATCGAGACAAGTCAAAAATTGAGGTAGACCCTAAAAAGTACAATGCCCTTAAGGCTAAAGCCGATAGCACCGATCGTTTTGAGGCGCAGGCTAATCGCAATGCAGAACGTATCGGTCGCCTAGAAATGAGCAACCAAGAAAAAGATATGCAGATTGCCATGCTCCAAGGCGCAGTTGATAGCTTAAAAGCTAATCCAATTGTTGTAAAAGGCGAGGTTACACCAGGTAAAAAAGAAAACATGGTAGTTCGTGACCAATCATCAGATGATATAGGTCCAGAGCGCTACCGCGTGGTAGTCGTTTCTTCCCCAACTAGAGCAGGTGCTCAAAAATTTATCGACCGCAGCAAATTGGACAAGGAAGAAATGATGATTGCTTACATCGAAAGATTAGACACCTATCGTGTTATTTATAAATCGACAGACGCGATTGAAGCTGCAAAGAAACATCGTGACGAAGCACGGAAGTATTACAGCGATGCTTGGATCGCCAAATTCTAAAGTTCTTTAAGAATATTTTAACCCTGGCCCTAGGTCAGGGTTTTTTGTTTACCATTGGCTTTCCCTATCTTTGCTAAAATGTCAAACATCCTTAAAAAAATAAGCGCGCTTCTTTTGGTCCCTATACTTTTATGGGCTGGAGCTGGGTTTTCCCTGAGTCGACATTATTGCCTTGGGATGTTGGTAGAAGAAAATTTCTATTACGAGGCTGAGAGCTGTGGGATGGATGAGTTAGACGCATCGATCCAAAATCACAATTCTGATTGCGATGATGAAATTATCGCTGATCATGACTCATGTTGCGATGATGAATGGATTAATGTTTCTTCTGTTCAGGTGGAGTCTAATCCGAAAGCTTCGGAGCAAATTTCGGTGCAGGAGCTGAGTGTAGATCCTTCTCCTAAAGTCCTTAAAGGAAGTTTTTGTGGTGAATTTGACCAAGTTTTAAAGGCAGACTATCTCGACCATGGTCCACCACTCATTAAGGGGGAGCTCAATCCAAAACTATCCGAATACTTAGCTGAAATTCAATCTTATTTGATTTAGACCGCAGATTTCCATGCAAATCTTAAAGTCTATTTTTAAATCAAATATCATGAAAAAGTTAAGTTTATTATTCATCCTAAGTTTCTCAGCATTAAGCCTTAATGCTCAATCTCAAATTGATACCAGTTTAGTCGTTAACGGCGTTTGTGGAATGTGCCAAAACACCATTGAAAAAGCGGCCAAATTAGAAGGAGTTGAAAAAGCTTCTTGGGATAAGAACACCAAAATTTTAAAAGTTTCCTTCGATTCCCAAAAGGTGGATTTAGAAAAAATCTACAAATCGGTTGCTGCTTCGGGCTACGACACGGAGTATTTAGCCGCTCCAGATGAAGCCTACAATTCATTGCATTCTTGCTGCATGTACCGCGACCCTCAGACCCATGAGGATCATAAAGGACACCAAAAGAAAAAATAAGCATGCAGTATTTTTTAAAGCTTTTAGCTTTCAGTCTGATCTGTATTCAGGCTCAAGGCCAAATTAGCGGTACCGTTTATTTACTAGAAGATGGTAAGGAAACACCAGCACCATTAGCTGAGGTATTCTGGAAAGGAAGTAAGATAGGTACAACCACGGATGAGAACGGAAAATTCACAATCGAAAAAACACCGGGATTCAGTATTCTAGCTGCCCGATTCACGGGTTTTCGAATCAGCGAGAAGATGATTATTTCCCGCAAGGGAACAACGAATTTCACCTTAATCAGTGACAGCGAAGAATTAGAAGGAGTTACAGTAACTGGAAAGGCGAAAGCCACCCAAATAGATGCTAAAGCTGCTGGCCTCAATTTTCGAATTGATGAGACCGAACTTCGAAAGGCAGCCTGCTGTAATTTAAGCGAGAGCTTCGAAACCAATGCGAGTATCGATGTTTCCTTCAGCGATGGGATTAGTGGCACCAAGCAAATTGAAATTCTGGGTCTGGCTGGAAAGTATGCCTTAATTCAAAGAGAGAATATTCCTTTTGCCAGGGGCATGAACGCTAATAACGGACTCGCTTATATACCAGGTCCTTTCATTGAAAGTATTCAAGTAACCAAAGGTTTAAGCTCGGTTTTAAATGGCTATGAATCAATTACCGGGCAGATTAATGTGGAATACTACAAACCTGAAAATGCCCCTCAATTATTGGTCAATGCCTTTCTTAATCAAGGGGCTAGATCTGAATTGAACATTTTATATTCCTATCCTGACAAGGAGCATCGGTCACACACCACCATGCTTCATTACAGTAATATTCCATTTGCTCAAGATCGAAATGAAGACAATTTCGCCGACCTCACCACGGGCGATCAAATCAATCTTCTGCATCGGAGTCATTATCATATAGGTGATAATTGGGAAGGTCAGATCGGGCTTAACTTAGTCCAAGACCGCCGAAAAGGAGGACAAATTGCCTTCATAGACAAGGAAGAGGAAAATGCCTGGGGCTTTGAAACGGAAGATAGGCGCTTTGAATTATTTGGTAAGAATGGCTACATCAGTCCTTCTTCTGAGTCAGAAAGTTTGGGGATCATTTATAGCCTAAGTGGCCAAGAGAGGTCGAGCATCTTTGGAAGCAGGAAGTTAAAAGCAAGCCAGAATACGGCCTATCTTAACACTATTTACCAAAATCAGATAAGCAGCGAGAAACATCAGTTTAAGACGGGCTTATCACTCTTAGTGGAAGATTATCAAGAACTACTGGACAGCGTTGCTACAAATCTTTACGCGCATCAACGAGATGAGATTGTACCAGGTGCATATTTTGAATACAATTTTAGTCCCAATGAAGATTTTAGCCTAGTCGCTGGGATCCGTGGTGATTACAATAGTTATTTCCAAAAGCTTTATTGGAGTCCACGACTGCAGGCGCGTTACCAATGGGGCCGTAATACAACTCTTCGCTTAAGCGGTGGGCGAGGTCAACGCAGTCCGAACCGTTTAGCTGAGAACGCAAGCGTATTAGCCTCAAATCGTAAAGTGTATTTCTCGGATTTAAATTTAATCCCAGAAATTGCTTGGAATGCTGGTTTTAGTTGGAGTCAAAATATCATTATTGGTTCCGAGTTATTCATTTGGAACACCGATGTATTCTACACTTGGTTCGAGTCTAAAATTGTAAATGACCTCGACTACGACCCACTAGCAGCCTTTATTATTAGTCGACAAGGTTCTCAGTCTTTTTCTGCATTAAGCCAGATTGATTACAGCCCAGTTACCGATTGGGAGTTTCGCTTAGCGTATAAGTACTTGAGAGCAGAGGAGAATTTTTTGGAAGGTTTGAACTTGAACTATGGTATTCCCGAGCATAGAGCTTTTCTAAATGGCTCTTACCAGAGCGGTAAGAAATGGAAATTCGACCTTACTCTTAATTGGTTTGGCAGAAAGCGACTTCCGAGCAGCTCGATGAGTCCCGTTGAATTTCAACAGGCAGACTTCTCTCCAAGCTTCTTTACCCTTAACGGGCAAATTAATAAGGAGTGGAAGAATTTCGAATTCTTTGCGGGGGTAGATAATCTTTTCAACTTCAGGCAAGAAAATCCAATTGTAAATGCCGATCAACCTTTGGCACCCTATTTCGATAGCAATTTTATCTGGGGGCCTATCTTCGGACGAAATATATACTTAGGATTGTACTACAGAATTCCATAAAAAAGACCCGGTATACCCCGGGCCTTTTTTAATTTTCTTCATCGTAGTAAATCTTGTAAAACTTCCTTCCATCGGGTTCTTGACCCTTTTCAATCTTACTGCGATCGCCGTGAATATATACATGGAAGTTCTTATCCAACTTTAAAACACTTTTAAAAACCCGCTCTTTCTTCTTAAGCGCTTCCTGCGAAACCTCAAACTGGCTATCCAAACCTAAATCGTTTAGGTCTCGAACCTTGATGTATTCTTTAAATCGATTGGCTACCGATTCATCATCAAATACCTCCTTCGAAAAAGATTCCGGTTCATATTGTTCGTTG
>CBFHRN010000038.1:0-18847 GCA_965658275.1 Croceimicrobium sp. | reverse complement strand
ATTACAATGAGCTGGGGTAAAGATTCGTCTTCATCTAAAAGCCTTCGGTATCTCCTAAAAACGGCTTCATACATGCTGGCAAAATCATCTGGGCCTTCAACGGTTTTAATATTAAAATGACGGTAGTCTTTCTTACTAGGCTTCCCATCCTTAAAAACCACACAGGCAGAGACAGGGTTGGTGCCCTGAATATTAGAGTTGTCAAAGCATTCGATGTGTCGTGGCTCTTCGCTTAAGCGCAGGTCTTGCTGCATTTGCTTCATCAAGCGCTTTGTATGTCTATCAGGGTCAACAATCTGAATGTTCTTGAGCTTCTCTAATCGGAAATAGCGCCCATTTTTAAGCGATAGTTCAATGAGTTGCTTTTTGTCTCCACGCTGTGGGATGTGCAAATTCACCCCTGGAATCTCTAGGTCGATGGTATGCGAAAGAAATACTTCAGAAGCATTGGACTTGAAGCGCTGTCGGATTTCAGGCAGGGCTAATTCGAGCAGCTGAGCATCGCTTTCATCTAATTTCTTTTTAAGTTCAATGGTATGGGATTGTAGCACTGCACCATCCATTATTTTCAAGAAGTTCACATAGGCATATTCAGCATCGCTAAAAATGCTAAAGACGTCAACATTGCTGATATTCGGGTTTACGACGGTGCTCTTTGCCTGGTAGCGATCTACAATTTCAAACTTTTCTTTTAGCCCTTGAGCCTCTTCAAATCGCATTTCGGCGGCCGCTTTTTGCATTTGTTTTTCCAGCATCTTTTTTACACTGTTAAGGTGGCCTTTAATCAGTGCTCGTGCCGAATCGACATCTTTAAGGTAGTCTTCTTCACTTTGCAATCCTTCGCAAGGTCCTTTGCAGTTTCCAATATGATACTCCAGGCATACCCGGTATTTACCGGAAGCAATGTTTTCGGGACTTAAATTGAGCTTACAGGTGCGCAGGGTGTACAGCTGCCTGATGAGCCCTAAAACAGTTTTCATAACCTTCACAGAGGCATAGGGGCCGTAATATTCGGAGCCATCCTTTATCGGATTGCGAGTTGGGAAAATCCGTGGGAACGGCTCTTTTTTAATGCAAATCCAGGGATAGGTTTTGTCATCCTTAAGATTGATATTGTAGCGAGGCTGGTATTCTTTTATAAGGTTGTTTTCCAGTAGAAGGGCGTCGAACTCGGTTTCGGTGATTATAGTTTTGATGTCTACAATCTTGCTAACCATCACGCGAATGCGGGCACTATCATGCCCTTTTGTGAAATAGCTGGAAACCCTTTTTTTAAGATCTTTAGCTTTGCCGATGTAAAGGATCTTACCATTTTTGTCGAGATGCTGATAAACACCTGGTTTATTGGGCAAGGTCTTGAGAATATTAGCGATCTTTTCCACTGGCATTTAACAAAAATAGAAATCCTAAAGCCTTAATCATGCAAGTCGTTTGTGCAGTTATCACCAATTCGGAAGGAAAGATTTTCGCCGCGCGTCGCGCCGAAGGAAAAAGCTTTGAAGGTTACTGGGAGTTCCCAGGAGGTAAGGTAGAGGAAGGGGAAGAAGCCGATCAGGCTTTGGCAAGGGAACTGGAAGAGGAACTGGGCTTAAGTTTGATGATAGGGGCTTCCATTCACAAACTCGCTTGGGAAAATAAGAGTGGGGCTTTCGAACTGGAAGCTTTTCATGTTAATGATTCCCTGGAAAATCTTAATCTTCAGGATCACGATTCCCATGCTTGGTTTACGGTTGATGAGTTGTTAGGCATTGAACTAATGGTAGCAGACATTGCCTTACTTCCTCATGTAGAGGCCTTTTTAGAGAATTAGTCTCCAAATAATCGCAGGCTCTCCTGCAGGTATACGTAGAAATCCTTGGGGTGATGGTTTTGGTTTTCCAAACGTTCATGGCCTAATCGCACCAGCACAAGGTCTTGAGAAGGAATTACCATAATATATTGGCCATTGATTCCTCTCATGTAAAAGCATTCATCATTCGTGCTTTTGCTATCTATCCAAAAAGAACGACCGTAAAAGTCTACTAAATTAGCTTTCGTTGCATCGGAGGCATAGCTGCTATCTAAAATTTGCTGACCTTCCCAATTCCCTTCATTTATTAATAATTTACCAAATCGAGCAAAGTCACGCGCATTGCTGTTAAAACAGCAATAAGCCAACTCTTTCCCATCCGCATCATCGAGCTGCCAGAAGGCATCGTGCTTAGCGCCTAGAGGTTTCCATAGCCATTCTGAGGCTAATTCAGCTAGTGACTTACCAGTAGCTCGACGCAGGCAAAGACCCAGTATTTGAGTAGCGCCACTTTGATATTCGTATTCTGTTCCTGGTTTTCGACTTACCTCAACTCTCTCGAGGATGGTCTCCTCAATATTGTCACCATAATAGGCACGTGCAGTTATATCGAAAGGATTGGTATAATGCTCATTCCAATTTAAACCTGCGGTCATGTCCGAGCAATGGCCCAACTGAAGATCGGCCGCATAACTACCCCTAAGTTCAGGTATATAGAGCTGCACTTTATCTTCCCAAGAGCCAAAGACTCCTTTTTGCACGGCTATTTGCGTCAACATAGAAGTAATACTTTTAGCCATAGAAAAGCTATTGCTGTGCGAGCTATCCGAGCCAAAGTCCCAGTAATGTTCACTTACAATACTGTCCTTCTTTATGGCGAGAAAGGCGATTGAACGAGTGTTTTCGAGATAAGCCCGAAGGCTATCACTCAATTCAATTTGATTGTAGGTTTTTGCCAATACCCAAGCTTGGTGATTACCTGCTGGAATATCACGAGTATCAAAAAATTGAGCATCGTCAATAGTGGCTGACTTCTCACCGTGCAGATAGGTGGCGTAAAGCCCTTTGAATAGGTAATCGTTACCGCTAAGCCAAAGTCCCAAGCTAGCTGCGAGAACAAGGAGGATGATCCCTAGAAAGAACCGGTAAATGAATTTAAGCATAGTGTATCTCTAAGCCACTAATTTAAAGTTTCCGAAGCAATAAGCTCAACGGAAAACACTTCTTGAAAATAATGCTTGGCTTTAGCTTCAACTTCAGTAAAGTCGACCTTCCGGCCTAATTCTTTCTCGAGGGAGGTGACTCCTTTGTCTTCGATACCGCAAGGAACGATATAATTAAAATAGTTGAGGTCTGTATTTACATTAAAGGCCCAGCCATGCATAGTCACCCACCGGCTTGCTCTTACACCCAAAGCCAATATTTTTCTAGCGCTGGGTTTGCCAACATCCAGCCAAACTCCTGTTTCACCGGGTGAGCGTTCACCAGAGAGCCCGTAATCGGCCATTAGACGGATAAAGACCTCTTCTAGAAAGCGTAAATATTTGTGGATATCGGGAAAGAAATGGTCTAAGTCGAGAATGGGGTAGCCCACCAATTGTCCAGGTCCATGATAGGTAATATCTCCGCCTCGGTTTATTTTATAGTAGGTAGCTTGAATCTTCTTTAACTGCGATTCGCTTATTAAAAGATGCTCGCGTTTTCCACTTTTACCAAGGGTATATACATGGGGATGCTGGCAAAAGAGCATATAATTTTGGGTCTTTTGCTGGGCTTCTACTTCCAGTTTTCGATTGGCAAATTTGGTGGCTACGGTTCCTTCAAACAGCCCTTCTTGGAAGTCCCACGCTTCTTTGTAGTCGATGAGCCCAAGGTCCTTAAACAGGACGGGTACTTTTACATTGGAATTTTCGATAACTCGGATTTCAGTAAGTCTATAGACTTAATGTCCATAATGTCTACTTGGTTCATTTCAGAAAGGAAATAACTTACCCAATCGCCAAAGTGAACTAAGTATAAAGCACGCTCAATCTTTGAACCACCCTTACTCCAATGCTCAAAGACAAATTGCGTTTTTTCGGAGATAATGCCTTTGATAATATCCATGCGTTTTTGGTTTCGCGCATTATCGTGCTCATTTCTTAGGAATAGGCAAGCATATTGATCCGAGCCTCCTTCCCAGCCCACCAGTTCATTATGGTTCATTTCCGGTACCTCGGCCTCCCATGCGAGCATTTTAGCATTTTCATTGAGCTGCTGTCGCATACGAGCGGCAATTCCTAGACTTCCATTATTAACCAATATTTGAACAGTTTTGGAAACGAGTCCTTTCGCCAACTCTTCAGCTTCGGTTAGAATGGTGCTTTCTTCTTTATCCAACAGATCAATTCCCTTTTTAATCTCCGCTAAAGGGTTTCCAGCAATTATGCCATAAGATCTCAAGTAGTAAAGCAAAAAGCTGAAGGGATAGGCAAACATGGAGCGCGGAGCATTGCCTCCTTGCATGCTCAGGCAATTGTAACCTTTGCTATCTGCTATTTCCTTAAGGGTTCCTCCAGAGCTAATACAGGCCACAATAGCCCCTTTAGCCTCGGCCTGAGCCAAGGCACTTAAAGTTTCCTCCGTATTTCCGCTATAGGAGCAAGCAATAACTAGTGTATGCCTACCTACATAGGCAGGGATATCGTAGTTCTTAGTAACGGTGATGGGAACAATAGCCTCAGAAGCAACTAAATCTCGAATAGCCGAGCCACCAATACCGGAGCCACCTAATCCCGTTATCATTACATTGTGGATGGCGCGGTCTGCAGCTTTAAATTCAGAGCGTTCTAGGATACTCAGTGCATCGCGTAGATGGGCACTGAAATTGGCAATTAATGTTTTCAAGACAAAGGTTTTTAGGTCTATTCTTCCGGAGAAGCAGGAGTACTTTCTGTCTCCTCCTCCTCTTCTTTGAACACCGGTTTCTGGTATAAAATTAATAAACCCACACCGGTTGAGATAGCGGCATCGGCTAAATTAAATACCGGTCTAAAGAAAATGAAGTAATCGCCCCCCCATATTGGAAGCCAATCAGGTAGGTAGCCTTTGATGATGGGGAAGTAGAACATATCCACCACATGTCCGAATAAAAAGGGTGCATAACCGCCGCCTTCTGGCAAAAAGCTTGCTACCGCATGGTATTGCGATTCGCCAAAGAGCAAGCCATAAAAGGCGGAGTCGATAATATTACCAAGAGCTCCGGCAAGAATTAAAGCCACCGCGATAATTCCACCTTGGGGAATATTCTTTTCAATGAGGCGCTTGAGCCAAATAAAAATGAGAACTACCGTGGCAATTCTAAAAACACTAAGAAGAAGCTTTCCCCAATTTCCACCAAATTCTACCCCAAAGGCCATCCCTGGGTTTTCGGTGAAATGGATGATAAACCAATCCGCAATCCGAATATCTTCGCCCAAAGTCATGTGAGTTTTTACCCACACCTTGAGAACTTGATCCAGAATGAGTATGCCCAGAATTATAAGAAGGGCCTTACGCATTATTGACGGTTTTTAGCCTCGATACTCAAGGTCGCGTGCGGCACTAGGCGTAAACGCTCTTTACCAATAAGTTTTCCAGTAACGCGGCAAATTCCATAAGTTTTATTTTCAATGCGGTTCATAGCATTGTGTAAGTCGCGAATGAATTTTTCTTGACGCGCTGCTAACTGACTATTCGCCTCTTTACTCATAGTGTCACTTCCTTCCTCAAAAGCTTTGAAGGTTGGTGAAGTGTCGTCCGTGCCATTGTTACGGTCATTAGCAAAGTTTTCTTTAAGAACAGCTAAATCAGCCTCTGCTTTTTCAATTTTTTTGAGAATAATCTCACGGAACTCCTCTAGTTCCTCATCGGAATAACGCATTTTTTGATCCGTCATAATTCCTTGATTTAGATAATATTATTATTAATGTTTTGTTTCTGCTTCTTGTAAAATCGGCCAAATATAGCAAAAACCCCTAATCGCGAGTTTTTAACGCTATTCGGCTCGAAATGGTATCGAAGCTTAATTCCTCTCCGTCAAATTCTTCCGCACTCCAGCTAATAGAGTCTGCTAAGACCTCTTCTTTAACATATGTCTCATTGGCCGCTAAGGCGTCTTGAAGTTCTGCGTCTTCTAAAAGGGTAAGTTGAATGCGATCTGTAACCTCTAATCCGGAATCTTTACGCAAGTTTTGGATACGGTTTACCAGTTCGCGGGCAATACCTTCACGCTTCAAGTCCTCATCGATATGTATATCCAAGGCCACAGTTTGGCCGTTTTCACTGGCAACAAGCCACCCAGGAATATCCTCGGTAATGATTTCAACGTCATCCTGCTCAATGCGAACCAATTCACCATCTAAATCCATCTCATAGAAACCTTGGCTTTCCAATTGAGAAATTTGAGATTGATCGAAGGACTTAAGTGCTGCCGCTACGCTTTTCATCATCTTACCATAACGAGGCCCAAGTTTCTTAAAGTCGGGTTTTAAGCTTTTAACTAGAACGCCTTCTACTTCACGCAGTACTTCAAGTTCTTTTACATTCACCTCGGCTAAAAGAATGTCTTTCACACTCGATAATAATTCGGCTTGTGCATCATTTAAAGCGGGTACCATGATTTTTTGAAGAGGTTGACGCACTTTAATGCTTTCCTTTTTACGCAAGGACAGAACCATAGAGCTTAGGTTACGTGCCAGAGCCATGCGCTCATTAAGTCGCTGGTCTATAGCCGATTCAGAGAACGCTGGCCAAGAGGCGATATGCACTGAGTTTTTATCGGCAACTGATTTTTCCTGTGCGCTTAGGTCTTGGTACAATCGTTCCGCGAAGAAAGGAGCCACTGGACTAATTAGTATGGCCAAGTCGTTTAAGCAGCGATATAGCGTTTCATAAGCCATCTGCTTATCAGTACTCATTTCACCCTTCCAGAAACGACGGCGATTTAAGCGAACATACCAGTTACTGAGCTCCTCATCCACAAAATACTCAATGGCGCGAGCGGCCTTAGTGGGTTCGTAATCAGCGTAACTTTTTTCGACTGTTCGGTTGAGCTCCTGTAGTCGCGATAAAATCCAACGGTCCAATTCGGGGCGATCTTCAACTGCTGTTTCCCGACTCTCCTCGTAGTGGAATTGATCGATATTGGCATAAAGCGCAAAGAAGGAATAGGTATTATAAAGTGTTCCGAAGAATCGTCTTTGAACTTCCGCCACTCCTTCTAAGTCGAATTTCAAATTATCCCAAGGAGAGGCATTACTTATCATATACCACCGTACGGGATCACTACCAAATTTTTCGATAGTGGTAAATGGATCCACGGCATTTCCGAGTCGCTTCGACATTTTCGCCCCGTTTTTATCCAATACGAGTCCGTTGGAAACCACATTCTTGTAAGCCACTTTTCCAAAAACCATGGAGGCGATAGCGTGTAGAGTATAAAACCAGCCTCGAGTTTGATCTACCCCCTCGGCTATGAAATCTGCAGGATAAAGTTGATCGAAGTTCTCCTTATTCTCGAAGGGGTAATGCCATTGGGCATAAGGCATGGCACCTGAATCAAACCAAACATCGATAAGATCAGACTCGCGATGCATTGGTTTTCCGCGCTCTGATAACAGTACAATCTTATCTACGATATGGCGGTGCAAGTCAACCGTTTCATAATTCGCTTCTGACATATCGCCAGGCACAAAATTTTTGAAAGGATGCTCTGCCATTAAACCTGCCTCAACCGCTTGATCGCAGGCCGCTTTTAATTCTTCAACACTTCCAAAAATGCGTTTTTCACTGCCATCTTCGGTGGACCAGATAGGTAGTGGAATTCCCCAGTAACGCGAACGGCTTAAATTCCAATCATTAGCGTTTTCGAGCCAGTTACCAAATCGACCTTCGCCTGTACTTTTAGGCTTCCAGTTGATGGTTTTATTTAAGGAAACGAGGTCTTGCTTTTTATCGGTAACTCGGATGAACCACGAGTCAAGCGGATAATACAATACAGGTTTGTCGGTACGCCAGCAATGCGGATAGCTGTGCACATATTTCTCCACCTTAAAGGCCTTGTTTTGTTCTTTTAATAGAATGGAGATTTCGACATCCACCGACTTATCAGGTGCCGCACCTTCGGGGTAATACTCGTTTTTCACGTATCGTCCTCCGAGCGGACCTACGTCATCGCGGAAGCGACCTTGAAGGTCTACTAGGGGAACAGGGTTACCATTTTCATCCAAAACCAACATGGGTGGTACCGGTGGATTAGCTTCACGGGCAACTTTGGCGTCGTCCGCGCCGAAGGTTGGAGCGGTGTGCACGATACCCGTGCCGTCTTCCGTAGTTACAAAGTCGCCAAGAATAATTCGGAAGGCATTTTCGGCTCCTTCATAAGGGGTTGCCCAAGGCAATAGCTGCTCATAGCGAAGGTCCAGTAAGTCGGTTCCTTTGCCATCCCAAACTGCGCGCCAAGGCATTATTTTATCACCGCTTTGATAAGCGTCCATATCCGCTTCCAAGCCTTCAGGTTTGAAGTATTTAGAAACAAGGCTTTTTGCTAAAAGCACTTTTTGACGAAGGCCTGTATAAGGATTGTAGGTATCGATTAATTGATAATCGATTTTAGGTCCTACGGTAAGAGCTGTATTCGATGGAAGGGTCCAAGGGGTTGTGGTCCAAGCGATGTAATATACGCGCTCACCCTCCGTAACAGCAGTGCCAAAGGTTGATTTAAATTGATCGTCTTGAATAGCAACAAATTGGGCAATGGCAGAGGTGTCTTTTACATCACGGTAACTGCCGGGCATATTGAGCTCATGCGAACTTAAGCCGGTTCCCGCCTTGGGGCTGTAAGGCTGAATGGTGTAGCCTTTGTAGATAAGATCCTTATCCCACAATTGCTTTAAGAGCCACCAAACCGACTCCATGTATTTAGACTTGTAAGTGATATAGGGGTCTTCCATATCCACCCAATATCCCATTTCTTCGGTAAGCTTATTCCAAATGTCCGTATAACGCATAACCGCTTCCTTACAGGCGGCATTATACTCTTCTACACTAATGCTTTTACCAATATCCTCTTTGGTGATGCCAAGTTCTTTTTCTACTCCCAGTTCAACCGGTAAACCATGAGTATCCCAGCCGGCTTTGCGGTTTACTTGATATCCTTGAAGGGTTTTAAAACGACAGAAAATGTCTTTGATAGCGCGACCCATAACATGGTGTATACCCGGCTTGCCATTGGCTGATGGCGGTCCCTCGTAAAACACAAAACTTGGTTTTCCTTCGCGGCTGCTGATACTTTTTTCAAAGCTCTTATTCTCCTTCCAGAATTCAAGGATTTCTTTATTGATCTGAGCTAAGTTTAAGTACTTGTATTCAGGATATTTACCCGACATTTCTTCGCTAATTTTAAAAGACTGCGAAGGTAAGAATTATAGCCTTTTGGCAGGCATGTTTATAGAATTGCCAAACTTGCAATGCCTAGGCGGCTTTTATACCTTGCCCCATCTAAGAAAACCTCATGCGAAAAATAGCTTTATTCCTTTTTGCTTTTTCTTTTAGTTGCGCTTTTGCTCAAGATTCAACTTTGGTTGTGGGTCTTAAAGAAACGCCACCCTTTATTAAAAGATCAGCCACCGGCCGCCCTGCTGGTTTGAGCTTTCAGTTTTGGGAAATGATTGATGAAACGGTTAGTGGTAAAGTGGAATATCGTTGGTACGACAATTTAGAGGAAATGTTGGCCGCAGTTGCGATTCAGGAAGTGGATATGTCCATTAACCCTGTGACGGTTACGGAGCAGCGAATGGACAGTCTCGATTTTTCCCAGCCCTATTTTATTTCGGGAACGGCAATCGCCAGAAGATCCGAAAGTACCTGGATACTCTTCTTAAAGAACTTTTTCTCCCAGCAGTTTTTATCAGCGGTAGGCATCTTGCTTGGCGTTATCTTTTTCTTTGGCATATTAGTTTGGCTTTTTGAACGGAAGGCCAGTTCACAACAATTTCGTTCCAATCACCGCGGGATTTTTGATGGCTTTTGGTGGAGTGCAGTTACCATGACAACGGTAGGCTACGGGGATAAATCTCCCGAAACTACGGGGGGTCGAACCGTTGCGTTTATTTGGATGTTTTTAGCCATCCTCTTGATTTCAGGTTTAACAGCAGGTATCGCATCGGCGCTAACGGTTACCTCGATTGAAAGTAAGGTGGAAAGCGTGGAAGATCTTCGTCGCTTTAAAACGGCCACTATCGATGGAACGGGAACGGCAGAGTTTTTAAGGCTCTATGGACTTCCGAATCAATATTTTGAGACAGTCGAAGAGGGATTGTCGGCCTTGGAGGCCGAGGAAATAGACATTTTTATTTACGACCGCCCCGTTTTAAGATATACACTTCAGAAAGAAGGCTATCAAGGGCTAATCATTGAAGACCGTAACCTTAAAACAGATTATTACAGTTTTGCATATCCTAAAAATAGTCCCCTTCGCAATCATTTTGACCCGATGATTGTTCGTTCATTGAAAACAGACTCTTGGAATTACATTCTTCGTAAAACACAAAAAAAAGGCGAGGAATAAATGAGGGTTTGAAATAGAAACGAAAAAAAATAAATCATGAAAAGAATCTTAGGTTATAGTTTGGCCCTATCATTTGTAGCGGCCTGTCAAAGCCCTTCAGACACTAAAGTGGAGAAGTCTGATACGAAAGGCTTAGATGGCCCATCCATGGATTTACTATGGGAAACAGAATCCACTTTAATCACCAATGAGTCGGTATTATATCACCCTCAAAGCAATGCGCTTTTTGTTTCGTGTATAAATGGTAACCCTCTGGATAAGGACACCAATGGCTATATCGCTGTATTGGATTTGGAAGGCAATATAAAATACCCGAAATGGGCTACTGGCCTAAATGCGCCAAAGGGGATGTGTATTACTCAAGGGCGATTGTTTGTGAGTGACATAGACCGAATTGTATCCTTTAACTTAAACAATCCAGAGGATCAATATGTGGTGGAAGTACCGGGGTCGATTTTTTTGAATGACCTCACTCCCGGATTAAACGGAGTCTTTTTTAGTGATATGAAAACGGGTCACCTTTATTATTTGGAAGGAATGGTTGTTCATACCCTCAATGAAGATTTAAAAGGCTTAAATGGATTGGCCTTTTTTAATCAAAGCATCTACGCCTTAAATAATGGAGGGCTTCAGAAGATTTCACTTGGGGGAGAAATATTGGAAACCATCAGTGCTGAAATGAGCGGCGGTGATGGCCTGGTTGTTATTGATGATCAGACCTTTATTATGAGCCGTTGGCAGGGAGAAGTTTGGTTGGTGAAAAACGGACAAGCAACTCAGTTGCTCGACTCCAAAGGCGATGAAATTCAAACTGCGGATATTGGCTATGAGCCGATGTCAAAAACGCTTTATGCACCCCGTTTTTTCTTCAATAAGGTTTCGGCCTATCGCTTGAGCGGGATTTAAGCAAAGCTTTTCCGGTAGTAAAAATATTGCATCCAACGATGCATCTGAGGGCTTGCCACACGGTAGCCCTCTTCTTTTTTCTCGACAAAACCAGAGTCTAGTAAGTTTCGGATTGCTCTTTCTACGCTGCTTGCGGCACCCAAATTGTGTTTAACTAAAAAGTCAAAAGCATGTGGTTGCTCTACAATTTCATAGTGAGCAATTGCCCGCAATAGTTTCCATTGTAGGTCTGTAAATCGACTGCGCATCATCAGAAACTGGGCTTGCCGCGATTTAAAAAAATGTTCGCTCGAACCTTCACCTTGACTCGACCAAGATTTTAGGAAAGCGATATTGCCACGGCAATAGTTCAGTACCTTTAATTCGGCTTCTCCCGGATTTTCCCATACTTCTTCGGCTTCTACTTCATTTAGGAAAAAAGAAAAGTCGCTGTTCCAGCTTTTGCTTGATGCCAATAGGAGTTGACTATTGGGACTTTCCGCTAAAGCTTTAAGGGATGGCCAAAACTCACTCAGTGGCTCTTTCAAATCCCATCGTTCTATATTTTCGAGAATGAAGACGAAGTCTAGGCCGACCAATGAAAGGTGATCTCGAAGTTTAAGCAGATAGACGGCTAAAGTCGCTAGGTCGTTTACCAAATAGACAGGGTTTTCCTCCCGAAATCGCTTTACTTGAAAGGCTACATTGGGATGTTTTACCGAAAGTCGATTTAGTTCCACCTCTAGGTTTTCGAGAACCTGAGAAAGGGTAAAGACATTTTCAAAATTGAGATGAAGGCACACCCGGCGACCTTCTAATTTTTCCTTTAAGGCATTGACCAGGTAGCTTTTACCGCATCCAGGCCCACCGACTATTTCGATATTCTCACGCGCCATTATGAGGTCGTAAATTTTTTCGAATTCTTTCTGGCGAATGAGCTTTTTCATGGTTTAAGCTATTGTGGCTTGAGATCGTCGAGATTCCATTCTCGATAAAACTGCTCTAGAAAGGTAAGCATAAATTGATGCCGATTTTCGGCTAACTCTCGAGCCGTAGAAGTATGCATGCCGTCTTTGAGCTTTAAGAGCTTTTCGTAAAAGTGATTGATGGTACTCCCCTTTTCTTCACGATACTCTTCTAAGCTTTGGTTTTCGTTAACCTTTAATTCCGGGTCGTACATGGGGGCATTCTTAAAGCCGCCATAGTTAAATGTGCGAGCAATGCCGATGGCCCCTATTGCGTCTAAGCGATCCGCATCTTGCAATATTTTAAGCTCGATACTTTGGGGATGAGCGCCATGTCCTCCCTTGTAAGAACAGTTTGCAACTAAATAAGTGATGTCGTCTATTGCACGAGGCTCTAAACCTAATTCCTGTAAAAAGACCTTGCTTTTTTTGGCACCTAAACTTTCATCACCACCATTGAACTTAGCATCTGATATATCGTGCAGGAGGGCGGCCATTTCAAGGCTAAAAGGATCTCCTCCTTCTTTGGATTGAAGATAAAGGGCTAAGCTTCGTACTCTTTCGATATGGTACCAATTATGTCCGGCTTCAGCTCCCCAAAGACTACTCTTAACAAAGTCTTCACAAGCCTTAATTATGGCTTGAACCTGCATTACAGGTCAGCTACACACTTAAGCTCAATAGCAATCGGTGTAGGTAAAGCGTTAATAGCAATGGTGGTTCTACAAGGCTTGGGGTCTACGTTTTCGAAGTATTCTGCGTAGATTTTATTGAAAGTTTGAAAGTCTCTTTTCATGTCCACTAAGAAAACTTGGATGTCCACCAGCTTATCCCAGCTGCTGCCATGCTCCTCTAGAATCGCCTTTACATTGGCAAATACACTATGGACTTGAGCGGCAAAGTCAAAGTTCTTGAAATTACCATTGTGATCGAGCTCCAAACCTGGGACTCCCGAATCATTGGCATCGCTACCGGCGATACGAGGACCAACGCCACTTAAAAACAATAAGCCTCCGGCACGGCGGGCTAGGGGGTAGGATCCAACGGGTTTAGGTGCTTTGCTCATAGTCTTGCTTTTTGGCAAATTTAAATTCTTCTCTCTGATTACGGGAAAAGCTTAATACATCTTTGAAACTATCTTATTGTACTATTGTTCTGCAAAAGTGCAACAGTTATTAATCATTGATCAAAATGGCTATTATTGTCCGCAGGCCGATGTTTACATCGATCCGTGGCGGCCTGTTAAAAAGGCAATAATTACCCATGCTCATTCGGACCATGCGAGGTGGGGCATGGAACATTACCTAGCGCATGTGGACAGCATCCCCATTCTGAAACATCGCCTTGGTACTGAAATAAGCACTCAGGCCTTGGAGTATGGTGAGAGGATCCAAATAAATGGGGTGCAGTTTTCCTTGCATCCTGCCGGACACATTCCCGGCTCTGCTCAAGTCCGTGTGGAATACCAGGGAGAGGTATGGGTGCACAGTGGAGATTATAAGGTTGCACCTGATCCGCTCAGTACAGCCTTTGAAGCCGTGCCCTGTCATCATTTTATCACTGAATCAACTTTCGGCCTACCGGTTTACCGATGGCCAGATGCAAATCAAGTTTTTGATGAAATAAACAGCTGGTGGCAAAGCAATAAAGAGCAGGGTTTATGTTCTGTAATTGGCGTTTATTCTTTAGGAAAGGCCCAGCGGGTATTAGCTGGAATAAGTTCGGATATCGGCCCTGTTTTTTGTCACGGAGCCGTGGAAAACACGAATGTGATACTACGCGAAATGGGTTATCAATTTGCATCTACAGAATTGGTCTCCGCTTCACATACTAAAAAGGATTTTGAAGGGGCTTTGGTTCTGGCTCCACCCTCGGCATTAAATAGTGCCTGGTCAAAAAAGCTGGGAAAGCAAAGTCAGGCCTTGGCATCGGGCTGGATGAGTATTCGAGGGGCCCGTCGCCGTAGATCTGCTGATCGCGGTTTTATTTTATCTGATCATGCCGATTGGCCTGGGCTCAATGCTGCGGTTGAAGCCACTGGTGCTCAAAATATCTACGTTACCCATGGTTATAAAGATCTCTTCGCAAAGTGGTTGCGTGAGGAAAAAGGATTAAATGCTCAATCTGTTGAGACTCTTTACGAAGGCGAACAATTAGAGGGCCAAGACTAAGGGCTAGGGGTTATATCGAGGTATAAAGGCAAGTTGATCTCCCTTTGTAAAAAGCGGAAGGTCTTTATTTATAACAGATACATCCTGACCATTAATTAAGAACAAGGGTATAATATCGGATTGATATTTATTACAAATCGCTTCGAAGCTTTTAAGATCTGGACAATCTTCTACTAAAACTTCTTCGGCATGACGCACCGACTGGGCCAGGTTGAGGTAATCCACCCTTCCGCCAAAAAGAACGTTTCTCGGAAAGTTTAAATCCTTAATCTCCATCTCTTTTTTACTTAGGAGTCGGAACACTTTATGCTCCCCAAATTCTTCGTCAAAGTACTTCAGGGCCAAATTATTAATCTCAGCGCTTGAGGTCATGGCCATTAAAACCCCAATATTGGTTAGATCAATTTCTTCGTAAACATTATCGCTTAAAATACTCCCATCATAAACTTCGAAACCCAGACGTTGCGCTTCTTTTTGATTGGTTTTTGAGGTGTCTGCCAAAAGCAGATCCACACCTCGCTCCTTTAAAAAGGACCCTAAAAAGCGGGCATTTTCATTAGCGCCAGCAATCAAAATACCTTTGGGCTCTTCCCGCTCTACCTTAAGAAGTTTTGCTAATGGTTTAGCGCTAGCCCCTTGTAAAATAACCGTCCCTACAATAAGCATAAAGGTTAACGGTAGGATGAGCTCTGCTTGTTTAATATCGATATCCGCGGTGTGGCCCGAGGTCAATTGTAAGGCAAATAAAGACGCCACGGCCGCGGCTACAATTCCCTTTGGCCCAACCCAAGACATAAAGAGCTTTTCGCGCCAATTAAAATCGGAGGCGATTGTGCTTAGGAATACAGCAAGTGGCCTAAGAATAAATATGATGACAATAAAAAGGTATAGTGCATTAATACCTAGCTTTTCGATTTGGTTTACTTCGATCCGACTCGAAAGCAAAATGAAAAGAACCGAGATTAGGATGATGCTCACGTCTTCTTTAAAGGACAGGATTTTTTTAAACTCCTGCACTCTAACATTGGCCATAATGATTCCCATTACGGTGGTTGACATTAGTCCGGCTTCATGAGCTAAAAACTCCGCAAAGGTAAAAGCGAAAATCACCATACCTAAGGCCATTACATTTCGCAGATAGCTGGGCAAGCGGTTCTTTTCCAGCAGCCATCTAAGAAAGAAAGCGGCAACGCCACCCACAAAAATTCCCGCGGAAACGGTCAGCATAAATTCTTTAAATACTTCTAGGGTACTGGCGTTTTGGAAGTCGCTGGTTTGAATAAACTCATAGACCAAAACGGCTATTAAGGCTCCAAGCGGGTCGATAAGAATACCCTCCCACTTTAAAACATTATTAATTCGAATATTGGGCCTCGTGTTGCGCAGTATTGGAATTACCACCGTAGGGCCAGATACAATAATTAAGGCGCCATATAAGAAGGCAAGTTTATAACTAAGCCCCATAAAATAAGCTGCGGCAAAGCCCCCACCAATAAGGGTAATAATGGGTCCAAAAATCAAGAGATTACGAACTACTCCAGCTTGGTGCCGTATCTCCTTGAGCTTTAAGGTAAGCCCCCCCTCAAACAGAATTACGCCTACCGATATGGAAACAAAGGCAAAAAGTAAATCGCCGGTAAAAATCTCATCGCCATCTAAAATTTTCTCACCAGAATTGGTGAAAAAAGTAGAGCCCGGACCTAAAGCTAGGCCAATGATAATAAGAGGGAGGATAGCAGGGATTTTAATTTTCCATGCTAGCCATTGCGCAAAAACACTTAAAATGAGAATGCTTGCTAATTCGGCCATTCCTTCCATAGGTACTTTTTTGGTGTCCCTAAATATCATTAAAAAAATGGAAAGCCTAGGCGATAATTTCGGCTGCTAATTCGGTGGCAATACTTTTGAGTTGATTTCGCAGCTGTCTTACCGACTCCATCCGTTGGGCTCCTCCAAATCCATGGATTTCTGGAAGCTCTAGATCCTGTATTTTATCAAATTGGCAGTATTCCAAGACTTTTGTTTTTGCGGAGGCGTCCAAAACAATAATGAGGTCGAATTTTCGATTCTGGTACTCGGCTATGGAGTCGGAGGTTTGTCCAGCAATGACCACTCGGTCTTCAGTCATAACACGTATGGCTTGGGGGTCAACTCCACTTGGCTCTGTGCCAGCACTATACACCCTAGCTTTTGAGCCTAAATGGCCCTTTAAATAGCCTTCAAGCATTTGGCTTCGAACGGCGTTTTCGTGACTAATGATAAGAATTTCGGACAATGGCAATATTTTTGGCCAACAATAGCAAAGCTTTTCGCTTATATTGATTGGAAAAATACAAAGTGCATTTGAAACTATGAAGATATATACCAAAACAGGTGATAAAGGGGAGACCTCATTGGTGAGCGGTGAGCGTGTTACTAAGGATCATCTACGAATAGAAGCCTACGGAACCGTAGATGAGTTAAATGCCGCACTTGGTTTGATGCGTGACAGCGCGGCCGATGACAAAATGAATGCTTTGGTGGAAGAAGTGCAAAGTTTATTATTCACCATCGGTTCACATCTATCGGCAACGGCGAAGAACAAAATAGCCCTTCCAGAGATTGGCGAAGCGAATATCGAAGAGCTCGAAAGGGCCATGGATGAAATGGATGCACAATTAGAACCCTTAAAGAATTTTATCTTACCAGGTGGCGATCCAAGTGCTTCTTTTGCGCATTTGGCCAGAACCATTTGCCGCAGAGCTGAGCGCAGGGTAGTGTCTTTAATGGAGCATGAGGAGATTGATTCGGTGATTTTGCGCTATTTAAATAGGCTTAGCGATTTTCTGTTTACCCTTGCGCGTTACTACACTAAGAAACACGGTGGTAGAGAAACACCATGGAGACCAGTTAAATAGGAATGCATTCCATGATGATAAGTGTTGCATAGCTCATCTAAAAAATTATTTTTGCAAAAAATTAGCGATTAATTTACTTTATATATAGCCTATGTACTGGACTCTAGAATTAGCAAGTTATTTGAGCGATGCTCCTTGGCCCGCGACCAAGGATGAGCTGATCGATTACTCGATCCGTACCGGTGCGCCTTTAGAGGTTGTCGAAAACCTACAGGCTATGGAGGAGGAAGAAGAGGAGGTATACGAATCCATTGAGGATATTTGGCCCGATTACCCCTCCGAGGAAGACTTCCTTTGGAACGAAGATGAGTATTAAAGTAGGCCCCCATGCTGGGGCCTTTTTACTTCTGTGAAATATCAAGAATTAACCAGTAAGCGCCTGCGCTTTGTGCCTTGGAGTCAAAGTTTTGCCAAGGCTTGGACTCCTTTTTTTCAGGATCGGTCCGCCACGGCTTATTTAGGAATTGATCGAAGCCTAGAGCCCAGCGAAGCAGCCAAGGCTTGGATTGACAAACAGTTAAAGCGCTATGAATCTAAAGAATTTGGCCATTTAGCGCTTTTCGATTGGCAGGAAGAAAAATTAATTGGTTCGGCCGGAATTTTAGTCCGAGACATCGATGGTGTGGTCTATCATGAAATAGCCTATTCCATTCTACCTTATTATTGGGGCCAGGGTTACGCCGGCGAAGCGGCAAAAACGTTAATACAATTTGCCAAGAAAAAGCTACCTGATGCGCGCTTAATTTCGATTGTGCACGTGGACAATAAAGCCTCCATCCAAGTGGCCAAGAAAATTGGGTTTAAAGAATTGGAACAGCGCGAATACCTTGGATTTCCCGTTTTAATATACGGCTAAGCAATCAAGACTTTTCGTTTCAGCAATATTTCAGTCAAACCCAGAATGGCATTCATCGGGGTCCGGATTTCATGGCTCATATTAGACAGAAACTCCGACTTTGTTGCTAAAGCCTTTTCGGCGAGCTGCTTGGATTTAATTAATTCCTGCTCGTACTTTTTAACATTGGTAATTTCCAGCAGAGTACCTGTGAGAACCTCGCCGTCAATGAGTGTTCTTTTTTGCTTGCTGGCCCTTAGTTCCATCCATCGCCCGTCCTTCAGCTTAAGCTCAGTAGAAACCTCCAAACCTTCTTCCGAAAGTTTTCGGATTTTTACTTTTACATCAGCAACATACTCTTCATCCACCTTCTCAAAGAGTGCTGATAATCGGGGAGGATTGTTACCCGAAACCTTCAACAGTTTGAACATTTGAGGAGACCAATAGATGTCATGGCGAGCAGACATTGGGTATTCCCATGAGCCCAACTTGGCCAAACTTTGCGCGTTATTTTGATTTTCACTAGCCTGATGCAATTTCTCTTCGGCAAGGTAACGCGCGGTGATATCCGTTAAGGTTCCAGAGGCGCCTAAGAGTCTCCCTTCATGATCCAAATCAAGACTCACCATTGCTTCGGTCCAGCGAATTTGCCCCGACTTGATTATGCAGCTCACATTCAGCTCCATCTTTGAAGGGAGCAATTTCTCCGTAAGAATAA
>CBFHRN010000037.1:0-20255 GCA_965658275.1 Croceimicrobium sp. | reverse complement strand
CAACCGGAAAATAGTCTTCCATGGGGTAGTTGAAAACCACAGGGTCATTTCGCTTTACATCGCTGATTTTAGGTAATCTAGCGTATTTGAATTGAACTATATCTGTAAATGTTTTTATTTCGGTAAAAGGCACTCTATTGTGCATTAGTGGAAACGAAAAAGGAGTCATCGGTAATCGACTGCCGTATTGAAGTTTGCTTACAAACAAGAAGTCACCCACCATCATCGATTTTTCCATCGAAGGAGTGGGAATTGTAAATGCCTCGAAGGTATAGGCGCGTATTAATGTGGCTGCAACAATGGCAAAAACAATAGAAGCAAAGCCTTCGCTGATGTATTTCCGAATGATTTTAAGATCCCTTTCTTGGTATTTTAGATCACTTGTATAAGCTAGGTACCCGAAATAGAGGCCAAAGGTAACCACACCCAAAATAGTGTTCTTCACATTAGCAATGCGATACATATGCATTAACTCGAAGAAGATCACCACAATCATGACATTTCCTACTACGGGAAGGATAGTTAGAATAGTCCACCACCAAGGTCTTTGGATCACCTTGGTCATGATATAGATGTTGTAAAAAGGAATTAGTGCTTCCCAGTTTTTATGGCCAGCTCCGGTAATGAATTTAAGGGCTAAAAGGCCGTAATATACATGGAGAAGGGTGAGGAAGATCAATGTTTCTATTGCACTCATGGTTTGAGATTTAATACGTCGGACATATCGAAAACGCCTACTTTACCTTTTAGGTATTCTGCTGCTAAAACAGCCCCAAGGGCAAATCCTTTCCGGTTTTTAGCAGCGTGACTTATTTCGATTGAATCAATTTCGTTTTCGTAATGAATAATATGGGTTCCAGGAACTTCATCCTGCCGCTTGGCTTCAATGCTTATGGACTTCTCCTTGTTGTCGGGACTTAAGACCCAGCTGTTGTAATTTGAGTTATTGGCTATTATTTGCTCTGCTAAACTAATCGCGGTACCCGAGGGAGCATCCTTTTTATGGATGTGATGAATTTCCTCTATACTTAAATGATAATTATAGTCGGATATCAATTTCGCAAGATGTTGATTAACAGCAAAAAATATATTAACACCTAAACTAAAATTTGAAGCATATAAAAAGGCTGATTGATGATTTTCACAAAGGCCTTTGGCCTCCTCAAAGCGATCGAGCCATCCCGTTGTGCCGGTTACTACAGGTACCTTATTTTCAAAGCATGTTTTTAAATTTGAAAAAGCTGCTTCAGGAACACTGAACTCAATAGCTACTTCTGCCTTTTTCAGTTCTTTCCTGTCAATTCCTTCTTTACCGAATTTGGCAACTATCTCATGACCTCTTTCCACCAAAATGGCTTCAATTATCTGACCCATTTTTCCATATCCTATCAAGGCTACTTTCATGGCGAAAATTTTAATTCTAAGCGGAAGCCTACCGCAGGAAATTGATTTACATAAAAAAGGTCGGGTTCTACTCTTAGGCTAAGATCTTCGTCTACATTGTAATAGTATAAATGCGCATCTACGTGTGCGTCAATTATATTCAAAGCCCAAACTAAGCCTCCAATAATAAGGGAGAGATCACGCCAATCCCGGTAAATGTTTTGAAGCTCAATAAGCTGCCGCTCATTGTAGAAGTTTACAAATTGATCGGTGGTGGTGGAGTCTCCGTCGACTCTTATTAAAAATGCGTCTAGGTATTGACGGTAAAGACGTTGGTTTTCCACAGCAAAGTAAATGCAAGTGCCAATGCCACCGTACACAATTGGGAGCTTCCAATACTTTTTATTGTAAATCTGCCCTGCGCCTGGAAGGGCTGTAGACAGCCAGGTTGCTCTAGATACAGAGTGGCCCGTATCCACAACTGTTTCGCTTTTAGCTTCTATACTAAGGCTATCTGCTTGTTGGGCTTGCAAAGAGAAACCAATGCAAAGGAGGATAATATATAATGTAATGCGGCCGATGACCTTAGGATTTTAAGGATTCCACAATCTTCTGGAATTCCTCATCGTTTTTAAAATTGATGCTAATCTTTCCTTTGCCTCGCTTACTTCGGCTTAGGCTAATACCTGAAGGGAATCGACTTTCCAATTCTTCAGCCGCCTTTTGATAGGCTGCCGGTAAGTCGGAGCTTGCACTTGTCTTTTTAGGAGTGCCAGTCTTTAATTTGCGTGCCGCTTCCTCCACTTGCCGAACGCTCAAAGCCTTTTTGATAATCTGTTCGTACAAATCCACTTGAAGCTCGTCATCCTCAATGTTTATAAGGGCGCGAGCATGACCCATGCTAATCATTTTATCGCGCAGTCCTGCCTGCACTAAAGGCTGTAGTTTTAGTAAACGCAGGTAATTGGTAATGGTAGAACGCTTTTTGCCCACGCGATCAGACATGGCCTCTTGTGTTAAATCACACTCTTCGATAAGGCGCTGATAAGTAAGGGCGATTTCAATCGGATCTAACTCCTCCCGTTGAATGTTTTCAACCAATGCCATTTCTAGCACGGTTTGATCATCGGCTAAACGTATGTACGCCGGTATCGCTTCTAAACCAGCTATTTGAGAGGCTCTGAAACGGCGCTCCCCACTTATGATCTGGAAGAGCTTATCCTCCGTACGACGGACAGTAATGGGCTGTACAATGCCTAATTCCTTGATAGAGCTGGCTAGCTCATTAAGCGCGTCCTTGTCAAAAATCGTTCGAGGTTGCTCAGGATTAGCTTTAATTTGCGCTATCGGAATTTCAGCGATAGACCCTAAAATCTTATCAGCATCTTTTTCTTGGGCAGAGCTAATGTCTGCATTGTCTTTAAGAAGAGCCGCAAGGCCTTTTCCCATCGCTTTTCGTTTAGGTGCTGCCATTCAATTAATTTCAAGAGGTAAAGCTTAGGCTTCTGCCTTTATTTCCTCGTTCTTTTCCAAAAATTCGCGAGCCAAATTTAAATAATTCTCAGCACCGTTGCTGGATGCGTCATACATGATAATTGTTTCTCCGTAACTCGGAGCCTCACTTAAACGTACATTTCGCTGAATAATGGTATTGAAGACCATTTTATTAAAATGAGTACGCACTTCTTCAACTACTTGATTGCTTAATCGCAGTCGAGAATCGTACATGGTGAGTAATAAGCCTTCGATATCTAAGTCGGGATTATGGATATTTTGAACGCTTTTAATGGTATTAAGGAGTTTACCTAATCCTTCAAGGGCAAAGTATTCGCATTGGATTGGAATAATAACAGAATCAGCAGCGGTTAAAGCGTTAAGAGTTATTAAGCCCAGGCTAGGTGCACAGTCGATTAAGATATAGTCATACTTATCCTTGATGGATTCCAACGAAGTCTTAAGCATATGTTCGCGGCGCTCTTTGTCTACCAATTCGATTTCGACCGCAACTAAATCTATTTGAGCCGGAATCAAATCAAGATTAGGATTATTGGTTTTAACAATGGCATCTTCGGCACTCGCTTCATGCTCTAAAACTTGATAGCTACCAATTTTAACCTCCTCTGGATCGAAGCCTAGGGCAGAAGTAGTATTGGCTTGTGGATCAGCGTCAATCACCAAGATTTTACGTTCTAAAACCCCCAAGCTTGCCGAAAGGTTAACCGCGGTGGTTGTTTTCCCTACTCCTCCTTTCTGATTGGCAACGGCAACAATTTTTCCCATGTTCAGTCTTTTTGAAAATCTTTTTCCTCTTTTCCGTGTTGTCTAGCTAAGTTTAAAGCTTCAAAATGAAGCTTTAGCTGGATATTCCCCCTTTGCTTGAAAGGATGCCTAAAATACAAATCTCTAATCTTTGCGAAGGGAAATAAACCAGTTTTTACCAACAATAAAATGATATAATGATAACTGTAGTTTGTGCGACTCATAGGCCTAAAAATGTCACTTTTAAGGTAGTCGAAAAGTATGTTGAATTACTCCAGGAGGTGGGGGAAGAGGTGAGGCTATTAGAGATGGCTGAACTTCCAAGGGACTTCCTGTTTGTAGATAGTTTTGGGCGTCGAACGGCTACCACGGATCAGCTGATTGAAGATAAAATAGTACCCGCCGAAAGGCTGGTAATAATTTCCCCGGAGTATAATGGTAGTTATCCAGGCGTATTAAAAGCTTTTTTCGATGGTATTAAACCTGCAATTTGGAAAGGGAAAAAAGTGGCCCTCGTTGGTGTGGCTTCGGGGAGAGCAGGTAACTTAAGAGGAATGGATCATTTAACCCACGTTTTACATCACTTGCGTATGGAAGTGTTTTCCTTGAAAGTTCCTATATCAAAAATCGAAGGTTTACTGAATGAAGACGGTGAACTTCAGGATCAAGAAACTTTGAATGTCCTTCGAAATCAAAGAGATGAATTTTTAAACTACTAGGCATAAAAAAAGGGCGCTTAAAAAAAACCGCCCTTTTTGTTAAATCATTTTTGAGGAAGACTTAAATGTCATCGAAGCTTACGTCGGTAAATTCCTTTGTTGGCTCCTCTTGCTCGACATCGTCATTTAAATCCACAATCCCATTGTGTTTTTTGTGGTAGTCAGGTTCATGTCTGTCTGATATTACTTCCTCTCCGCGCTTCTCAAGAATGTAATCGGTAGCTTCAGATAGCATTTCTTGGAAAGCTTCAAAGTCTTCCTTGTACAGGTAAATCTTGTGTTTTTTGTAAAATACATTCCCGTTGTCGGCGGTATGCTTTTTACTTTCGGTAATGGTTAGGTAATAGTCATCGGCCTTGGTTGCCCTCACATCGAAGAAGTAAGTTCTTCGTCCTGCTCTCAAAACCTTAGAATGGATTTCCTCCTGAACATTTTTTCCGTGATCACTCATTTCATTTCTGGTTTACTACGGGCAAAGCTAAAAAAAAGTCCAAGTTTGTTTAAGGCGAACAGAAAAAATACGCTAAGCCGTTTTCTGTTGGTCCTCAAGTAACTGTTGTTCATACATTTGTTGGTAATAACCGCCAAGTTCCATCAGGTCTTTATGGCTCCCTGATTCGATTACTTTACCATTCTCCAAGACTAAAATGTGATCGGCATTCTTTACAGAAGATACGCGATGGGAGATAATGAGGGAGGTACTCTGTTCAATGAGCTTTTTGAGATTATTTAAAATAGCTTCTTCCGTCTCGGTATCTACGGCTGAAAGACAGTCATCAAAAATTAATAAAGGCGGCGCTTTTAAGATTGCCCTGGCAATACTTACGCGCTGCTTTTGTCCTCCAGAGAGTGTAACACCGCGCTCGCCTACGCGCGTTTTATAAGCATCTGGAAAGTCCATGATATTATTATGGACATGGGCATTTTTCGCGGCTTTAATGATATCCTCTTCGCTCGCATCATTTACCCCAAAGGCAATATTTTCACCAATGGTATTGGAAAACAAAAAGGCTTCTTGAGGGACATAGCCAATGTTTTGTCTCAGTTCATCAAGGTTTATCCGCTTTACATCTTGACCGTCAATTTTCACCATTCCATCATCAGCATCGTAAAGTCGGCCAATTAAATTAGCTACAGTACTTTTCCCGCTTCCAGTGCGGCCCACAATCGCCAAAGATTTACCCGCTTCCAGTGTGAAGTTCACCCCATCCAGAGCCTTTATGCCAGTGTCTGGGTAAGTGAAACTTACATTGTCGAACTCAATATTTCCTTTGAAATTCAATTTATCCTGACTCGGATTTACAATTTCAGGTTTAACCTGTAAGAACTCATTAATACGTTCCTGACTTGCTGCAGCTCTCTGGACCAAGGAAGTCACCCATCCAATAGATGCTACTGGCCAGGTTAGCATATTTACATAAATGATAAACTGCGCAATATTACCCGCTTTGATATTTCCCGCAATCGTTTCCTGTCCGCCTATGTAGATGGTCATGATCGAAGATACACCGATGAGTAAAATCATTAATGGGAAGAAAAGGGCGTTGATCTGAAAAAGTTCCTTATTTCTTTTAAAATAATGATTGGCCTCTTCATTGAAGTCTTGCATTGACTTTTCTTCTCGCACATAAGCTTTTAAAACACGGATGCCCGAAAAAGCTTCTTGAACATAGGAGCTAATGCTGCTTAGCTGGCGTTGTACTTGCTCGCTTTTTTGATTAATCTTTCGGCTTACATAATATATGCTAAACGCAAGTATGGGTAAAGGGGTGAGAACGTAAATAGATAAACGAGGGCTGTAATAAAACATGATCGGGATAATTAAGATCAGGTTAATGCTGACATTAATAGTGTACATAATGGCAGGACCTAAATACATCCTCACACGGCTTACATCTTCAGAAATACGGTTCATGAGATCGCCTGTTTTATTCCGCTTATAAAAGGCCATGTTTAAGGCTTGATATTGGGCGAAAATCTCATTTTTCAGGTCATATTCGATGTGCCTACTTACTACAATTATAGTTTGGCGCATGAAAAACATAAATAGACCCTTCAAAAGGCTTGAGGCAATAATTATAAAGCCAAAGAGGATAAGCTTATTTCTCAAATCTGAATAATCAAAATCGGGGTCACTCTGATAAGCTTCAATAGCTTTTTCCACAATGTCAAAACTCTCGCGCACAAATTCGGCTGGTAAAATCCCAAAAATCACAGAGATTGCTACAAATAGAACGCCCGCAAGAAGTTTCCAACGGTATTTAAAAAGGTATTTATTTAAGGCTCCTAAAGACTTCATATTAATTGTCGACTCAAAAAAATTAATCTAATTTCGCAGCCGAAACAGCGTGAGCAAAGGTAGGAATCTAGGCCTATGCTGTTCTTTTTATCTCATTAGATTTAACGATGAACGATCTTAAACTTACTGATTCAAACCTAGAAGTAGGCGGAGTGTTCTCCGCTGAAGCCTTTAGGAGTCATGAGCAAGTGGTATTTTGTCATGATCCTGAAACAGGATTAAAGGCTATTATTGGTATCCATGATACAACTTTAGGGCCAGCATTAGGGGGTACCCGCATGTGGAATTATCAAAATGAGCAAGAGGCCATTCGCGATGTTTTGCGCTTGTCCAGAGGGATGACCTACAAGGCCTCCATTAGCGGTTTAAATTTAGGTGGTGGTAAGGCAGTTATTATTGGGGATAGTCGTAAAGACAAAACAGATGCCTTAATGCAAAAGTTTGGTGAGTATGTTAACTCACTTTCAGGTCGTTACATTACAGCTGAAGATGTTGGTATCAATACCCACGACATGGAAATGGTTAAAATGAAAACTAATCATGTTACGGGTATCCCAGTAGAAATGGGAGGTTCTGGAGATCCATCTCCGGTAACGGCCTACGGCGTTTTTATGGGAATGAAGGCCGCTGCTCATTATAAATATGGCAGCGAAGATTTAAAAGGTAAGCGTGTAATGGTCCAAGGAATTGGGCATGTAGGTGAAACTTTGGTGAAATACCTTAGTGAGGCTGGAGCAGAAGTTCTAATAAATGACATTCACATGGATCGTATGCAGGAGGTTGCCGAAAAGTACCAGGCGCAAATCCATGAAGGTGATGTCTTTAATGCTCGTTACGATATTTACGCCCCTTGTGCCCTAGGTGCAACGGTGAACCCAGACTCAATTGAAAAATTGTCGGCCACAATCATTGCAGGCGCAGCTAATAACCAATTAGCGGATGAGAAAAGGGAGGCTGAATTATTAAAGAAAAAGGGAATCCTCTATGCCCCCGATTTTTTAATCAATGCCGGAGGTTTAATAAATGTATATTCTGAAATCGCTAATTACGATCGTGCAGAATCGATGCGAAGAACAGAAAATATCTACGATACCACATTAGCTATTTTCAGAAAAGCTGAAATTGAAAACATTAGCAGCCACGAGGCAGCTTTAGCTATGGCTAAAGAACGCATTGAAAAAGCTAAAGCTGAAAAGGAATAACATGCTAACTAGAAGACATTTACGTATAAAGGTTTTCCAAGCACTCTACGCCTTGCAGTATGATGCTGAACGGGGGGTTGGGCTTGCCGAAAAGCAATTACGTAAATCCATTGATGATATCTACCGACTGTACCTATTCGATTTGGCTGCCATGGTAATGATTCATCGCTTTGCCAAGGAGCGAATGGAGCTTAACCGACAAAAGAAACTTCCAACTGAAGAGGATTTGAATCCTAAGTTGAACTTCGTCAATAACCGGTTTTTAGTTTGGTTAAGTTCTAATCTGACTTTTCAAAAAGCAATTCAGGATCATGTTATCTCTTTTGGAGACGAAAAGGAAATATTAAGGTCTATTTTCAAAAGTCTGCTTGAAGATGAGCGCTATCAAGAATATTTAGAACTTGAAAACCCTGACTTAGAGGAGGATCGAAAGTTTGCAAAGTATTTATACGGCGCCTTTTTAGTGGAAAACGAAACTCTACATGAGCATTATGAAGAGTTAAATATGTATTGGTCAGACGACTTAGATGCAGCCCAGGCTATGGCCACAAAAACCATAACTGCTTTTGATGAAAAGAAGGATGAACAAAGTTCCTTAATACGTCTTATTAAAAACAGCGACGATCTCGATTTCGCCGTCAAGCTCTTTAAAGAGACCTTGAGAAAAGGAAAAGACTTTGAAAAGGACATTTTGGCAAAAGCGGAGCATTGGGAAGGTGATCGGATTGCAAATGTGGATAGCCTCTTAATGAAAATGGCTATGGCAGAGCTAGTTAGCTTCAATCAAATTCCAGTTAAAGTGACGCTAAATGAGTATATTGATTTAGCGAAACAGTATAGCACTAACCGCAGTGGTCAATTTGTGAATGGGATTTTAGATAAGCTACAGATTGAATGGCAGAAGGAGGGGAAGTTTAAAAAAATTGGTAGGGGACTACTTTAGCATAATTTTTGTTTCATTTGGTATAAATTAAAATTCAAGGTAAAATGACTAAAAGACTCTTCTTGAGCGCAGTGGTAACACTAGGTTTATTCTCATCATGTGACAATGCTGCGAGCAAAATCAAGGAAGAAGGAAGTGCAACTACAAATACAGTAGCTAATTCTGCTCAAGACAATGGTATGGAAATTTCAACCACCATTAATCCTGATGGTAAATTACCAGCCTTCGCCTTTAATGAAGAAAATCATGATTTCGGAACTATTGAAGAAGGAACTATTGCAAAACATGACTTCGTATTTAAAAATACAGGTGATGCTCCTTTAATCATTACTAATGCTGCAGGTAGCTGCGGTTGTACTGTGCCTAGTTGGCCGCGTGAACCTATCGCTCCAGGAGAAGAGGGTACAATTCACGTAGAGTTCAACTCTAATGGACGTACTGGTAATCAGACCAAAACGGTAACCTTAACTTCAAATACAGTACCTAATAAAAAGGTTTTACGTATTAACGCTTTGGTTAACCCAGATCCTAATAAACAACAAGCACAGCAATAAATATTAACATGCTAACAATTCTTTTACAAGCCGCCGGGCCATCCCCTCTAGGAGGATTTCTTCCTCTAGTTTTATTGCTTTTGGTGATGTATTTTTTCTTCTTTCGTCCTCAGATGAAACGTCAAAAAGAGGAACGTAAGTTTAGAGAGGAAGCTATTAAAAAAGGAATGCGAATCGTAACCAATAGTGGTATTCACGGTAAGGTGTTGGATATTAATGAAGACACCCTCATATTGGAAAGTGAGAATAGTAGATTGCGAATCGATCGCACTGCTATTAGTAAAGAGATGAGCGCCAAATATCTTCCCAAAGAAGAAAAAGAAGAAAAGACTAAGGACAAGAAATAGTCGAAAACAATAAAAAGCCGGTTGATTCCGGCTTTTTTGTTTTATGTATTTTCCCAACGTGAATCCTAAGAAGAAATCTAAATCGCTTTATCAAAGCTTTTATAAGAGTTTGCAAAGTGGCAGTACGCGAATTAAACTGGCATTTTTAGGCTTATCCCTGTTGCTGTGGTTTCTCATTAAACTCTCAAAAGGGGGCTATATCAGCGAAATAGAATTCAATGTAGATTATCAAGAACTCTCTAAGGATAAGGTCTTTACGGAAGATCCACCGCGGTCATTGCGCTTGCGACTGCAAGGCACGGGCTTTAGTCTGTTAAAATATGCCTGGTTTAGTTATAAATCCCTGGATATTGACCTAAGCAGCTTAGAGCAGAATAAGAAAGGAGAGTTTTATTGGCCTAGTAAAAAAGGGAAGAACTTTTTGGAGAGCCAAATCAATGGTGAGGATACGCGCCTGGTTGACATTTACCCAGACACCCTTTTCTTTCGTATAAGTAAGCTACAGACCATGAAGGTTCCCGTTGTTCTGCAAACCTCAATTGCCTTTGATAGTACAAAGTATGCCTTGTATGGGCAGCCTCGAATTCGCCCAAGTGAAGTGATGGTTAGAGGACCTAAAGAGTATTTAAGTGAAATTGAATTTATCTCAACCCAAAAGGTAGAGCTTTCTGAAATCACTGATAGTTTGAGTTTTGAAGTAGGCCTAGAAAATATTGGATTAGAGAATGTAGAATTGGCTGAAAATCAGGTTTCGATAGACCTTCAATTTTCACCAATAACGGAAGGGAGATTGCGAATTCCCGTCCTGACGCTCAATCTTCCCGATAGTTTAGAAATGGAGCTGTTTCCTGCCGAAATTGAAATTATATACAGCTGTGCCCTGCGTGATTTTAAAGAAATAAGAGCGGATGAGTTCTTCCTTTATGCAGACTACCAAGAAATAGCTGGGAAGCCTAATGCTCAGTTTATCAGCCTAAGATATGAGCAGCCTCCTAAAGAGGTTAGGTCGCTTAAATTAATGACGAAGAGGGTTGAGTTTATCCTTTCAACGAAATGATTGTAGGGCTAACAGGAGGAATTGGCAGTGGTAAAACCACTGTGGCGCAAATATTTAAGGCTCTAGGAGTTCCCATTTTCGTCGCTGACGAAGTCTCTAAGAGAATTATTGACAGCGATCTCAGTTTGCAATCAGAGCTAAAAAGTCTTTTAGGCAACGATGTTGTAAAAGAAGGAAAGATTGATCGACCCTACATGGCCTCGCTTATTTTCAATGATGCTAATTTATTGAAGGAAGCGAATGCGCTTATTCATCCTGCTGTTGGTAGTGCATTCCAGCAATGGTATCTCCAACAGGACTTCCCTTATGTTTTACGAGAGGCAGCAATCCTTTTTGAAAGTGGTTCGCACAAAGATTGCGAAGCAATTGTGGTAGTAAGTGCTCCTGAGGACTTAAGAATCGAAAGAGTACAAAAAAGATCAGGGGAAAGTGAGGCCCAAATAAGGGCCCGAATGTCCAAGCAATGGCCTCAAAAGAAAAAAGAAGAGCTTGCGGATTATCTTATCTTTAATGAGCAAAAGGAAATGCTAATTCCGCAAGTAATCAAAGTCCATGAAGATCTTATCCGCAGAGCAGAGCAGAGCCGCTGATCAACACACAATAGAGAATGAACCAATTGCATCCATAGATTTAATGGAAAGGGCTGTTGGTGAGGTATCCGAATGGTTCCAACAAGAATTTGAGCCATCCGTAAAGGTGGCCATTTTTTGCGGACCTGGTAATAATGGGGGAGATGGCTTGGCCCTCGCTCGCCTGCTACACGAGGAAGGTTGGAGCATTGATGTGTTTCTTTGTACAGATAATGGAAGTGCAGACTTTAACACGAATCTAGCGAGATTACCCAGTGGCTTAAATAAAAAGTCTGCCTTTGATTTTTCAAGTGATTCTTATGAGGCTGATATCATTGTAGACGCCATATTTGGTTCTGGTTTAAATCGAATTCTGGATGGTCAATATCATTCCCTAATTCTAGAACTAAACAAAGCGCTAGCCCTGAAAATTGCTATTGACATTCCATCGGGATTATTTGCTGATGATAATAGCAAGAATGATTTACCCCGGATTTATAAAGCGGATTATACCCTTACTTTTCAGCATCCTAAACTAGCTCTACTTACCGTTCCTGGAACAGAATTGGCTGGGAGAATCGTGGTATTAGACATTGGACTCGATCCTCAGTTTTATCAAAAACAGAATTCGGATTATTACTTCTTGGAAGATCAGGATATTCGAGTCTTTTACCGAGAGCGAGCAAAACATGCTTATAAAGGCAGCTATGGCCATACTTTTCACTTATGTGGATCTGAAGAAAAGATGGGGGCCGCCATTATCGCTGCTGAAGCTAGCCTTAGAGCAGGGGTGGGACTTGTTACAAGCTCCATTCCTAAAAGCGGGTACACGGCCTTTAATAGTAGATTACCAGAAGCAATGCTTGAAGATCGCACTAGCTTCAAAAACCAAAGCCTAGGGCGTTTTCAATCTTTGTTAATTGGCCCTGGTTTGGGATCGGGAAAGGAGTCGGTTCATCTTTTGAAGCAATGTATTCAAGATTATGGCGGCCCGATTGTTTTAGATGCGGATGCCCTAAAGATTATCGCTGAAAACCGAACTTGGCTTTCTTTTTTACCAGAAGGAGTGATATTGACACCTCATTTTGGAGAATTAAAAGCGCTTTTAGGACGAAAAAATCTGGGATTAGATTACTTAGATGCAAGTATTGAATTCGCGCGAAAGCACCGCCTTTACATGGTTGTGAAGAATAGCATTAGTGCCTTGATTAGTCCGAGTGGTAAAGTGTATTTTTCTGATTTTGGTGACCCTGCTCTTGCAAAAGGGGGGAGCGGTGATTTATTAGCTGGATTAATAGCGGGCTTTAGAGCGATGTCTTATGCACCTTTCCCAGCTATGGCTTTGGCTTGTTTTGTCCAGGGGAGAGCGGCTAAAATGGCTGCCGAAGCTTCTCACGCTCATTCGGTTCTCAGCTCGGATATTCTAAAATATATTGGACTAGCTTACAGTCAATTGGAGCCGTAGGGATACCTATTATTCGTTTCAAGGAGAATATACTTTCTTCCGCCCATTTCCCATTCCTGTATAACATCTAGCCAGGATATCGACTTTAACTTAGCTTCATCAATTGAAGTGTAAAAGGGAACATTATGGCTATCCCAAATGAACAGGGAGTTTTTATGCATTTGATTGAAAATGGACTTTTCCACTCTTTGCCAGTTGACTTGTTCCTTTGGGTTTAAGGGATTATGCCCGGTTAAAAGAGACAGATAAGGTAAATCTGATACTAATTGTCGCGATCGGTAGTCTGGGAAATGATCAACAATGTAGGGTTCAATACTATTTCGGATAAAATTTTGGTAGGGTCCTATTTGGTAGGCTTGGTTAAAATAATGCTTCCATACTTTGGGGCGATCAAAACTACTATAAAGGCTGGCTGTAATAAATAGGATTAGCAGTGGGATTCGATAGCCGCGAGGAGCTTTTTCAAGTAAAATTTGGAGGGTATAGACTACTAGTAACCAAATTAGCGGGAAGATTAAAATCAATACCCTTTCTAAACCTGCTGAAGCGTAAATCCCTAAAGCCCATACCGTAGAATGAGCGGAAATGAATATGATTGGTGCTAAAAGCAAAAAACTAGCATCTTTCTTTCTAAAGCTTTCCTTCCTAATGCTTTTTAAAAATGACAGTACTAGTCCCAGTAGGAAGACTAAATTTACGGGAAGACTAAGCATTAGGTTCAAACGCTCTAAGTAATGCGACCAATTACCTTTGCCGTAAACACTTGCGCCGGCTACATAAGGACTATGGAACACCCAAAATAGGTCATTTCTATAAAAGGAACCGACTATTGAATAAACTAGGGTTCCAATGGCCAATAAAGGAATAAAACGGTACTGCTTATTCAGAAGAGCATATAAAGCAAACAGCGGAATTAAGACTTGCGCCTCGCTGCGGCAGAAGGGTAGGAAAGAGAGCAATAGATACCCGAGCCAAATTGTATTTCTTTCATTCTTTCTTATCAGATAAACGCCGGCCATTAAAACTAGGGCGCCAAAGGGTTCGGTTAAGCCAGAATTGAGATAGGAGAGATAGGCGGGGCCAATAAAAGCGATTACAGGAACAAGAAAAAAATATTTCCAATTTCGCTCTAATGCATAAAGCGATGCTAAATAGGATGCACTCGTGCCCGCAAGGATATTAAAGACTTTAATGCCTTTAAAACCAAATAGAGTCCAGGGCGAGGCAAATAAGGTGAAGAATGGTTTGGCCCAAGATCGAAACAATGCCTCGGCATCGGTCCAAACGTGCTTAGCCCAGAAATAATGCATAATCGTATCACCCTCACCACCAACAGCTGGGTTAATAACCGCCATAAAAGCCAAAATGATAAAGAGGAAAAGATGGGCGAAAAGAAGGCTTCTTTTCATGGTAGATTGGATTTTACAGCAAGGCTAAATCGCCTTTGCCTTCGCGAATGATCTCTGGATAACCTTCGCTCAGATCTATCACACTAGAAGCAAATAGGTCACCGATGCCACCATCAATCACCAAATCCACCAGGTGATCGTACTTTTCCGCAATTAACTCAGGGTCAGTAGTGTATTCGACTATTTCATCTTCATCGTGGACGGAACTTGCAATAATGGGTCTACCTAAAGCTTTAACAATTTCTCTGGGAATACTGTTATCAGGAATGCGGATACCAATGGTTTTCTTCTTGCGATGAAAAATTTTCGGAATAGCACTTCCCGCTTTCAGGATAAAGGTGAATGGACCCGGTAGGCAGCGATTTAAGATTTTGTAGGTAGGTGTATCTACTGATTTTGTATAAGAACTAAGAATACTTAGGTCAGGGAATATTAGAGCGAACTCGGCCTTATCGGGTTTCAAGCCTTTAATCCGAGCTACCTTTTCGATGGCTTTAGGTTTATTGATATCGCATCCAAAGGAATAAACCGTATCGGTGGGGTAAATAATTACCCCACCGCGGTCTAATACTTCTTTCACCCGGTCAATATCCTTAGGATTAGGATTTTCGGGATATATGCGAATAAGTTCGGCCATTAATTATTGCCCTTACGGTAGTCCGCTAAGAATTTCTCTAAACCGATATCGGTGAGAGGGTGATTTAATAAGCCGGCAATACTGCTAAGAGGGCCAGTGATAACATCAGCTCCAATTTTAGCACAATCTATAACATGCATGGTGTGGCGAACGCTTGCAGCTAGGATTTCGGTTTCAAACCCATAGTTGTCATAAATTAATCGGATGTCTTCAATGAGCTGAAGTCCGTCCGTAGATACATCATCTAAGCGTCCGATAAAAGGAGAAACATAGGTAGCTCCGGCTTTGGCTGCTAGCAAGGCTTGACCAGCTGAAAATACCAATGTACAATTGGTTTTGATGCCATTGTCGGAAAAGTACTTTAAGGCTTTTACCCCGTCTTTAATCATAGGTACCTTAACTACGATTTGTGGATGAAGGTCCGCTAATGCCTCACCTTCTTTTACCATACCTTCAAAATCAGTCGAGATAACCTCTGCACTAACGTCGCCATCCACAAGCTCACAGATATTTACATAATGCTTTAAGATGTTTTCTTGGCCGGTAATACCTTCCTTGGCCATAAGTGAAGGGTTGGTCGTTACACCATCTAAAACACCTAAGTCTTGGGCTTCTTTAATCTGGTCCAGATTAGCAGTATCGATGAAGAATTTCATGAAAATTAATTTTGCCGCAAAGTACGGCAATTCTCGCGAGCTTAAGAATGCTCTTGGAGGATAAAATAAAACTCACTGCCCTGATCCACAGCACTGTCTATTTGCAAGCTGGAATCCATGTTTAAAAGCAATTCCTGGCAAAGCTGTATACCAAATCCGGTGCCTTGCTCCCCTTTTGTTCCCGTGGTTGATTCTCCATATTTTGATTCGAGTAGTCGGTTTATCTGACTACTATCCATTCCTATTCCATTATCCTTAATCGAAATACGAACTAGACCACTTTGAACTTTAGAACTAAGTATTTCAAATTTCCCATTTGTTTCTTATGGAATCTAAATCAGAAAGATAGGCCTTTACCTGGCCATTCATAGAACAAACCAAGCTCAGGAGCAGAAGGAAAAGAGGAACGAAACGGCTCTTCATGAACTCTTATAAGTTGCCCGTAGATAAATAATTATTGATGAGAGTTAGAGCCTGGTGAGAATAAAAAAGTAATAAGGCAAGCGATCCATATCACACCGCTACGACCGATTACCCTTGCTGCGTTCCCGCCCTGGGGGAGTTCATCAGGAGCTGGTTGTATGGGACTTGCCTTATTGCCTGCAAAAATACGGGCTTTCGGACAAATGGAAAATTTTTTCCAAGCAATATTCAATTATATTTGTGCATTATCATTTTAACATGCAAAACAACAGACAAGCCATAATCAATTTCGGCCTTATTCAAGGTCTTGTAAGTATTACTCTAGCAGTGGTTTTATATGCAACTGGAAACTACAATATGGGAGGAGGAGATGCTAATGTTCTATATTCTATATTGAATTTAGCGATTTCGGTTACCTTTCCTTTACTAGCTATTTTAAAGGTAAAGGAATTAGAGGGAGGATTTATTAGTTTCGGTAAAGCTTTTAGTACTGGATTTCAGGTAATTCTAATTGCCGCTATTCTCGGGGCCGTTTGGTTGTTAGTGTACACGACAACCTTAGAACCTAATTACCAAGAAGCCATTTTGCAAAATAATTACGAGCAAATGTCAGAGCAAGGAATGACTTCTGAGCAGATGGATCAGGCTATCGAAATGACAAAGAAATTTACTACTCCAGTCTTTATGGCCGTTTTTGCTGTTTTGACTTCCGCTTTTTTCGGAGCGATTATCGCTTTGATTTTAGGTGGTATTTTACAGAAAAAGGACCCCAATTCAATCGTTTAAACTAAATGGATTTATCCCTTGTCATTCCTCTTTTTAATGAGGAAGAATCTCTGCCTGAGCTTTATCGATGGATTTGTGAGGTCGGCGAAGCCCAAAAGCTCGAGTTTGAAATTGTTTTTGTAAATGATGGTTCAAGCGATGGCAGTTTAAAGGTTTTAAAAGAACTCGCAGCGAAGGATACTCGTGTAAAAGTGATTTCTTTCCGGCGAAACCATGGTAAATCAGCCGGTTTGAACGTGGGCTTCGCAGCTGCTTCTGGGGATGTTGTTATCACCATGGATGCAGATTTGCAGGATAGTCCGGATGAGATACCAGACCTTATTAGTATGATTAATGAAGAGGGTTATGATTTGGTAAGTGGCTGGAAGAAAAAGCGTTACGACCCGATATCTAAGACCATACCTACTAAATTTTACAACTGGACCACGCGTAGAATAAGTAAGATTAATCTGCATGATTTTAATTGTGGCCTTAAAGCTTATCGAAATGAGGTAATCAAATCGGTAAACGTACAAGGAGAGATGCACCGTTATATTCCAGTTTTAGCAAAAAACGCTGGGTTTACTAATATCGGTGAGAAAGTAGTTCAGCATCAAGCGCGAAAATATGGACATACCAAATTTGGCTTAAGCCGGTTTATCAATGGCCCTCTGGATTTAATCACCCTCAGCTTTGTTTCTAAGTTTTCCAAACGACCGATGCACTTCTTTGGATTGTATGGCACACTTATGATGCTATTTGGTTTTATGTCGGCCTTTTATATTGGTGCTGAAAAACTGGTCGCATTGCAACTAGGTCATAAAGCACCTTTAGTTACGGATAATGCGTTTTTCTACCTTGCCTTAGCAACTATGGTGATCGGAGCTCAGTTGTTTCTTGCAGGATTTAGTGCCGAGCTCATTATCCGCAATAGCGCCAGACCTGTAGAATATACCGTTGAAGAAAGGATCAATTTTGAAGATTGAACTAAGTCTAATTATTCCGCTATACAATCGGCCAGAAGAAATTCGGGAGCTTTTGGAAAGTCTTTGCTTGCAAAGCGATGCCAATTTTGAGGTGATTGTGGTGGAAGATGGTTCTTCCCAAAAAAGTGAAGGTATTGTAGATTCTTTTCGCGATCGCTTAAAGCTCAAATACTACTTTAAAGATAATAGTGGTCCGGGTCAGAGTCGAAATCATGGCGCGGAAAGAGCGAGTGGAAATTATTTTATTTTTCTGGACTCAGACTGTCTTATTCCCAGCCATTATATCGCTTCAGTAAAATCTTATTTAGAGGCTAATTATGTTGATGCCTTTGGTGGCCCGGATAAAGCCGATGAATCTTTTAGCCCCGTACAAAAGGCCATCAATTATAGTATGACCGCCTTGTTTACCACAGGTGGAATTCGCGGTAACACGAAGAGCGTAGAAAAATTTCACCCCCGCAGTTTTAATATGGGCTATTCAAAAGCTGTATACGAGGAAACCCAAGGCTTTGCTAAGATGCGCTTTGGCGAGGATATCGATATGAGTATTCGAATGATGAAAGCGGGATTTAAAACAGCGCTAATTCCTGAAGCCTACGTTTATCATAAACGGAGAACCAATTTCCGTCAATTTTACAAGCAGGTTCATAATTCGGGTATTGCGCGCATAAACCTTTATAAAAGACATCCCGAAAGTTTGAAGATGCTGCATTTCTTCCCGGCTTCATTTACTCTTTTCAGCATTTTATCTCTGCTTGCTTTAGCTTTCCATTGGCTTCCTTTAGCTTTTCTTGCCTTTTACTTAAGCCTTATTTTGGTTGACGCGAGCATTCAGAACCGCTCCCTGAAGGTGGGGGTTTTAGCAGTAGTTGCAAGCTTTATTCAGCTATTTTCCTACGGTCTAGGCTTTATCAAAGCTTTTTATCGAAGGCTTTTGTTGGGAAAAGGAGAGTTTGCCGCTTATCAGAAAAACTTCTATAAATAGTCCTTTCGAATAAATAGCACTGCTCCGCTTGGGTATTGGTCTATCAAGGAATAAGAAGGGTCTAACTTCAACTTCTTAATCCATTCTTTATCTTTTTCGGTACGCAAGTAGTAGGCATCATAAGAATCCTTTTTGTAACCTTCTCGGGAAAGACTTTGAAGCCAATTTAGTTCTTCGGATTCTCGATAAAAATTTAATGCAGGTTCAAATATCCAATTGATACCTAGTTTAAAATTCTCCTGAGAATGGATAGATTCACGCGAGCTTAGCTCTTGAAGTACTTCCTTGTGATCGGCGTCGTATTGCCATTCAAAGCTGTGGTTAAAGTTAAAGGCTCTGAAATTGAGGCTAAAAACAAGTACCAAAAACACTTTTAGTCCTAATTGTAGGTTTTCACCGTTTGGAAAAGAGTTGATTCTCTGGAATATGAATAGGGTAGAAACAATAAATAAGGGACCATAAACTAAGGCGGTTCGGCCTGTTAAGTATTCGGTCCCTAGAATAAAATGTTGTAGGGTTTGGATGAAGGCCGTAATCACTAACCATAGTAGGATGTCGGAATAGAAATACCATTGTTCGATGCGACGTGAACCAATATGGTCGCGGATAAAGAAAAAACCACCTACTAAAATCCATGTAGCAAATAAAAGATTAATGGCCATCGACCATGGTCCAAATTGCCCATATCGCATACTCCAGCTAAAACTTTCAACAGTGCTGGACCAAAAACTTACATCTCCTCCAAATAAATCGCCGCTGATGTTTCGTAGAGGAAGGGTAATAAATGCTGCTAGAATAATACTTACAATACTGACGGGCCGCCACAAGGTACCAAAGCTCTTTTTCTGATCAGGATGCGTGTAGTAAAGTAAAACCAGCAAGCCAGCCAAGGCTAAATAAGCATAGAGGAAAATAAAGTTGGCGTAAACTGCGAAAGCCGCGAAAATTAAGGTACGCCAAATATGATGCCCGTTATCCAGTTGGCGATAGCAATAGAAATGATAAATACTGGCAAGGCTAAGTGCTAGACCCATGCCATAGCCTCTAGCCATTGAGAAGTAATCGAAGAAATATACCTGCAGAATAATGGCCAAGAAGGCTAATATTTGAATGCCTGGGAAACGAAACTTTTTAGCCAAGGCACCGGCGTACCAAAAATAGACCAATGAAAAAAGAACATTGGGTAAGCGTAAACTCAATTCACTTAAACCAAATAACCCAACGCTTAGCTTTACTAAAAGCGTATTCAATATGTGATTGTTAGGAATGTGCGGAGGTTTATAGAGAATAATTCCCAGCAGATTTTGTTTTACATAGTGTAAGTAGGTGTAGGCTTCGTCATGAGTTATGGCAACTCTTTTGGCTCGAAGAATCACCAAAGTGAAGGCTATAGCACTTAGGGCAACCATCACCCAGGTTACATAGGGCTTGCGTATCTGTTTACTCATTAAGTTTGGTTGAATTAACGTGACATAATGTAAACACAATGTGAGCAAATTTATTGATAAGCTCGACTTATGAAGCTTTAAAGGGGAAAATAAAGACAGTATTTTTGCACAATGAGATATATACTTTTGATACTATTTGGACTATTAGA
>CBFHRN010000036.1:0-21125 GCA_965658275.1 Croceimicrobium sp. | reverse complement strand
ATCCACGCAGTGAGAAGGTGGTGGTGAGTTTTGATGATTAATTATACTGGTTTAACCACATAATCAGTGCCCCTTGAAGAAAATAACAATAAGGCTGGCTACTAGATAGTAGCCAGCCTTATATTTTTTCTGAGCTGGCCAAAGTTCTCAATTGGCTTGGAGGTCCATTCCGACGGCAACATTCGCTGGTTAAGCAACTATCTTTTCGCTTTCGATTTTTCCCAGTTGCAGAGCTGGGTTTTTAGTCAAGGGCCGCTCGCTTTTCTTCAATTTCCACTACCAATAGAAAACAATAGGTTGTGGGCCTATTTTAGCTTAGGTGCCCTCCGTATCATAATTCTATATGCACTTGTTGGAGACAATGGTTTAAGAGGGGCCGCCTTAGTGTGGGGGGCTCTAGTCTACCTTGCCGTAGTTCAAATTGCCGGACATCATCAAATCTTTCTTTTGACAATTATGGCCCTTCTTTATAAGGATTCCATTAATAACCAACTTTGGCATAAAGCCCTCCTCATTCTAATCCTAGGGCTGATTTGGCAAATTCGCCTTGTGCCCGCACTAGCGGCCCTTTCCTTGTTGGGGGTCTATTTTCTTTCGGCAAAAAAAAATTGGATGTGGCTATTTCCTACCGGGCTGTCCTTAATTTTAAGTGACGTCTTATTTCTCCAAAACCTTGCTCTTGTTCAAACCAAATGGCAAGGAATCGCCTTCCTTTTTTTAAACTCCAATTCCTTGGCTGAATACGGCAAACCCCAACTTATACTGCCACTTACTGTAGTCGTTCTTTTCACGGTGCCGCTTCTCTTTATTCTTAAGCGAAAGTCACTGCCCTGGCTAAGCCTCATTGCCTTACTGGTTTACTATTATCTGAGTAGACCTGATTTAGGGCCCCTCCTGGTTCTGATTAAAATTTCTGTGCTTACTTTACTTTTAACCGCACCGGTAGTTAATCCAAAAAACTGGGCGTCCATAGGCACGAGCTTCGCCGCGGTACTTTTAATCATTACCACACTTAAGCTTTATCATCCTTTCGCACCTTTGATGCAAAAATGGAAGCCCTTTGAAGCCTGGCAAGAAACTTTCTCTCCCAAAGGGCCCAAGGAAGAAATGCTATTTAGACTGGGGTCATTAAAGCTTGAACCTGAACGCGGCCTTCAAAGTGTTCAAGTTTATCCTGGACATTATCTTGGTTATACTAAGTTGGGAGACGCTTTAATCACCGGCCCGGTTCCTCAAGGCTATTATATTTTGAATACCACTCTCGATTCATTACAGGCCAATAGCCTTGTCTCGGGACTTCGGCCAAAAACCGTTTATGTGCATAAAGATCCGATTAGCGGAGAAATGATGGTGAACGGGCAGAGTCTTTGGCATCAAGCGCCTCGTTATTTTAAAACATTGTTGGAGCACTATTACCTTGCTTCAAGTCAAGAAGGGCACATGACCTTTAGGGCTCGTGAGACAAAAGCCACATGGCAAGAAGTTAAGCGCCATTTTTCGGGTGGAGATGAATTGAACCTAAACCTTAAGTCCACCGCCTACTCCTATCGTATTCGAGGCTTAAAAACTTTAAAGGCAGAGAGTCTTAAACTGGACGGCGTTCCCTTTCTTTTGGCCGAGGTAAACATTAGTGGCGGAGCGCAAATTTGGCCCCTAAGCTTTGACTTCAATATGCCTTTGCCTGAGAAAATTCAGGTGGAGGGGGACTCCCTTTCGCTTATAGTTGAAAGAATTCCTTTGTACGAAAACCCCTCTAGATACTAGCTACTAATTACTAGCAACTAGTACTCCTTTATCATATCCACATGCATCACCCCTACATCCGGGTAAGACTCGGTGATGGTTTGGAAACCAAAGGACTGGTAAAACTTCTCTAAATACTGCTGGGCCTGAATTTTAATGGGCTGCCCTGGAAAGCGTTCTTCGAGCAGGGCCAAACCGCGATCGATGACCTGACGAGCCAAACGCTTTCCACGGTAATTTTCGGTGACAACGATTCTTCCTAAGCTAGGGTAAGGGTAGACGGTGGCTGGAGGGCAGATCCGGGAATAGACCGCAAGCTTATCGTCTTCCCAACCAAAAAGGTGTTCACAATATGGGTCGTGTTCGTCTACTTCTGGATAAGCACAACCTTGTTCTACGACAAAAACATCGATTCTAAGCTTGTAGGCGTGATATAGATCATTCGCATTAAGCTCTTCCCATTTCTTTAACTCCCATTTCATGACCGCAAGTAAATAAAAAAGTCCCGACGCAGCAGTCGGGACTTCCTTTACAGTTTTCGGCACACGAATTTCGAAAACTACAGGGTAAAGCCAAGAGTTACATTGGCCATATTATAAGATCCTGGTCCTTTGTTAGGACGGAAAAATTCGTTTAAGTCGTAGCTCGCAGTGATCTTGAAAGATCCGAAGCCTACTTGAGCCATAACACCATAACGGAACTGATTGGTGAAGAAGTCGTCATATGCTTTCTCTTCTATCGATTCGAAATTTGGTGTACTGTACTCTAGTTCGCGCTTCGCTAATAAACGAACACCGCCATAACCACCTACACCAAGGGTAAACTTCTCATCGCGATCACCAGCATCGCTGAAATCCAACTGTAACATTACTGGGATATTGAAGTAAGCAATATGGTATTTGTTCTTTTCGTATACATTACTCACGTTCAATGTATCAAAGAAGGATCCGTTATTATCCGAATTTAACACCCCTGGACCGCTTAAGCGGAAGTTGTGCCAGCTAAAGTCTAATCCATACTTAAAGTATGCTTTGCTGTAAGGGCTTCCCAAGCGGGTTTTCCATCCAAAACCTAAGTTGAAAGAGGTGCTTTTCCAGAACTCTAATTCACCTGCAACGTCTTCGATTAAGAACTGTCCGTCCTCTAATTGTTGGTTGAAGCCAAGAGCAATGTCTAAATAATCCTCAGTACGCTTGATTTTCTTAGTTTTCTTTTCAGCTAACTCTTTGAAAAGCTCTTTGGTATTAAACTTCTCTTCATTGATTTCGATATCAATATCATCGGTTTCATTATCTCCGTCTTTGATTACCACACCCTCTTTGGAAATGATAATTTTCTTCTTTTTTCCATCCATCCCAGGCATATCAGGCATCGGTGGAATTGGCGGCACGGGTGGTATATTGGGTGTGCCAGCGCTGTCAGTGTTTTCCATGCTGGCCTCAAACTCTTCAGCCCAGGCTTCCATGCGGGTTTCTAGTTCTTCACCCCAGGCTTCCATGCGCTCACCGTAGGATTCGCCCCACTGCTCCATGATTCCCTCGAACCTTTCCATATTTTCTTCGAGGTTTTCATTGGAACGCTCACGTAATTCTTCTGCTTCCTCGGAACTGATTTTTCCGTCACTTTCCAATTTGGCAATTGCCGATAAAATGCGTTTATGATTCGCTTGTAATTTAGATGCTTGAGTAGTTGCAAAACCAATCATTGCTGATAGGTCGCCTTGGCTCATGTCTTTCTCTGCGTCGAAAGAAAGAGTGTTTTCCTCGATCTGAATTTCGATCTTACGCTTTGCCGTTGAATCTGTTTGGGCAAAGGTGCTAAATCCGAAGGCCAATAATAAGGCCAGTACAACTTGCTTTTTCATTTTTCGTTTTCGTTTAAAAATTAGTTTGGGCTTGGTTAGTCTTCAATTTTCTTAAGAAATCTTCGGTCTATAAAATCCGGAATGGGTAAGCTTACACTTGCGTTCTCCGTGCTGGGAAGTTCTGGGCTTTCGCCGGCTACGACCCGATCAAATTGATTGGTAGCATAGGCCCAAAGCCTTTCCCCAAAAGGCTTTGCTGCAGGGTTCGTTTTGTAGTCTCCCTGTACCTCCGGAAGACTCACTTTAATGCGCAATACGTCTGGATCCTCAATAGTTTCTGTTTCTTCAATCGACCAATCGTATTCTACCATCTCAATATCGTTAAAGGCTAAAATGGGATCACTATAGGCGGGCTGCATCAAAGGAACTAAGCGCGCTTTCGTGTTCTTCTTTACCTTCTTGTTTCCTTTTGGGCTCTCTTTCAGCGCGGGTTCTTCAACAGCCTGAACCGATTGAGCTGGTTGCTCTAAATTTTTAGCCTGCTTTTGAGGCTCATCGGACGTATTGTTCTTTTTAGGTGTGCTTAGTACTGCGCTTTCCTCGGTTACAGGACGCACATCCATTAAATCTTTAGCGTTACGGTTAAAATAAACTACCGCACTTAGGCTTAATAATAGGGTTACAGTAGCTGCTCTTACTAAATAGATGCCAAAGCCTTTTTTAGAACTCTGACTGTTAGCCGCAGCGATACGGTCCCAAGCCTGCTCGCTGGCGGCGATCTTGTGCTCCTTCAACTCTTTTTTAAAGAGTGCATCGATAGGGTGCTTAGAACTCATTTTAATTGTTTTTATACAGTAATTCGTATTTACTCAATTTCTCCTGCAGCTGTCTTCTTGCTTTACTCAGCTGACTTTTGCTGGTGTTTTCGGAGATATCCAGCATTTCGCCAATTTCTTTATGGTTATATCCTTCAATCGCGTAAAGGTTAAATACCGTTCGGTAACCTGTGGGTAACTCGTTGATCATGCGCATTAAGTGCTCTGCATCGTAATGCTCGCTTGTAGCTGCATGACCAAACTCCGACTGATATTCTTCTTCCACTTCCACAAATAAGTTTTTCTGGTAGCGGATAAAGTTGAGGGCTTCACGAACCATAACTCTTCGAATCCAGGCTCCTAAGGCACCCTCGCCTCGGTATTGGTCAATCTTCTGAAAGACCTTGATAAAACCATTGGAAAGAACTTCTTCGGCATCTTCTAGTGAATGCGTGTAGCGTCTACAAACTGCTAACATTTCTCCACCGTACCTTTCGTACACCTCACGCTGCGCATCCCCGTTGCCGGCGATGCATTGCTTTACGAGTCTTTTTTCCCCGCTTGGTAAGCTGCGTAAGATGGACATGTTTTAGTTTTCAGTTATATGACACCACTTCTTTGTTGAAGGGTTGCCTAAGGGTGAAATATTTTTAAAAATAATGGTATTTGCTTGACTTTCAATGGATTTTATTGGTCGCGAAAAAAGTAGATTGGCATAAAAGGGCTGTTTAGCCTCATGTTAGGTCCTACACTTTTAGTTTCTGCTCCCTACGAATCTTTCCAAAATTGGTGGTAATACCTAATTAAACATCAGGATTTGATATTTAGTTAATCGGCTTGCCTATTTCTTAGCGTACCTTCGCGTAATTATGAAACCTAAGAAAAGCAATAAACGCTTAAAACGACTGGCAAAAATTGAAAAAGCCATTCTAGGCGTACTGCGCGAAGACCGACTCAAGTCGTACAATTACAAACAGCTTTCCGCCAAATTAGGCATCCAAGATCACCACGAAAGAGACATGGTTTTGCAGTCTTTGGCCGCCTTGCGAAAGCAAGATTTAGTGGAGGAACCTGAACGCGGCAAATATCGTTACAAGCATACCGATCATATTATTATTGGTAAAGTAGATCTTACCACCAAAGGTTCGGCTTACGTTATTAGTGAAGAGTTAGACCAAGACGTCTACATCACACCAAGAAACACTTTCCATGCCCTGCAAGGCGATATGGTAAAGGTTTTAATGTACGCGCAACGAAAGAATAAAAAGCCCGAAGGGGAGATTATAGAAATCATAGAGCGCGCCCGCACCGAATTTGTTGGCACCATAGAACTATCTAAAAACTATGGTTTCCTGGTTCCGGATAGCCGGAAAATGAATGTAGACATTTACATCCCAGAAGGGCGATTAAATGGAGCCAAGCACGGCCAAAAAGCAGTAGCTCGCATAACGGATTGGCCCGAAAAAGCTTCTTCTCCATTTGGGGAGGTAACAGAGATTTTAGGTAACCCAGGTGACCACGAGGTGGAAATTCACTCCATTTTAGCCGAATATGGCCTCCCTAGGGTGTTCCCCATTGAGGTCGAAGAGGAAGCCGAAAATATTGAAGAAAGCATCAGTGCTAGTGAAATAAAAAAACGCCGAGACTTCAGGGATGTGTTTACTTTTACGATTGATCCCCATGATGCAAAGGACTTTGATGATGCCTTATCTTATAAAGTCTTAGAAAACGGTAATTACGAAATCGGTATTCACATCGCCGATGTGAGTCATTACGTCCGTGAAGATTCTTTCCTCGAAAAGGAAGCGGTAGAGCGTGCAACATCGGTATATCTCGTAGATCGCGTGGTCCCGATGCTTCCCGAAAAGCTTTCGAACAAGGTTTGCTCCCTTCGCCCGCATGAAGAAAAGCTCACTTTCTCCGCGGTTTTTGAAATGAATAAACAGGCTGAGGTCTTACATTCTTGGTTTGGAAGAACGGTGATTTACAGCGACCATCGCTATACCTATGAAGATGCTCAAGCGGTAATTGAAAATAAAGAAGGGCCCAATGCGGATGTGATTAATACTCTCAATGAACTGGCCTTAATCATGCGTCAAAATCGCATGCAAGAAGGTGCTTTGGCCTTTGACCGCGCGGAGGTGAAATTTCAGCTAGACGAAAATAACAATCCCATTGGGGTTTATTTTAAAGAGAGCAAGGAGGCGAATCATCTTATCGAAGAGTTTATGCTTCTCGCCAATCGAAGTGTGGCACAGTTTATCGGTAAAGAGGGTAAAAAACCAAGTGGGAACACCTTCGTTTATCGGATACACGATGATCCCGACCCCGATAAGCTTCGTGATTTAGGCACCTTCGTTCGTCAATTTGGATACGATCTTAGTTTTCAAAACAGCCGTGCCATTAGCCACAGCTTGAATAAAATGTTGAGCCAGGTAAAGGGAAAGGCCGAAGACAATATGATTTCTAAACTAGCTATTAGATCAATGGCAAAGGCCGTATACAGTACCGATAATATTGGGCACTACGGATTAGGCTTCGACTATTATACTCATTTTACCTCGCCGATTAGGAGATATCCTGACGTAATGGTGCATCGCCTTTTGCAGCATTATCTTGATGGTGGTAAAACCCCATCTCAAGAACACTACGAAGAGCTCTGTGAGCACAGCAGTGACCGGGAACGATTAGCGACGGAAGCAGAACGTGAGTCTGTGAAGTACATGCAAGTGAAGTTCATGGAAGATAAAGTGGGGGAAACATTTATGGGAACCATTTCAGGTGTTACCGAATGGGGTGTTTTTGTTGAATTGCGCGATAATCACTGTGAAGGAATGATTCGTATTCGCGACTTCAAAGATGATTACTACAGCTTTGACGAATCCAATTTTTGCATAGTCGGGGATCGTTATGGAAAGATTTTTCAATTGGGAGACGATATCGCCATTCAGGTAAAAAATGCGGACTTAGAGAAAAAGCAATTGGACTTTGTGCCTGTTTAAAAAAACTTACTTTTATTCCATCTAAACACGGGGTATGAATAGAAAAACTATGGAAACGTTGATCTTGGTCTTGGGCACGCTTGTTGTGGCGGCTGCACTCACCTTGATCCTCACCGGAGAAAATAATCCAAACACAGCCTTATACACCAATATCACTTTTGCGATTGGCTTTCTTTTCTACATCATATACAATATGGTGTCTACCTCTGGGCTGCAAGGGAAAATCCGAGACTTAAATGGTCAGGTCGCTGGACTTAAGGATGAATTGCAAAAAACAAAGACGGCCTTGGCTAACTCTGAGGCCGAAAACAAATCCCTGCAGGCCGAGATAGGGCAAAAGAATCAGGAAATCGATGGGTTAAAAAGCCAGGTAAGTCAGCTGTCAAATACCATTGAAGAATTAAAGTCCCGCGCTGAAGAAGAAGAATAGCCTTGGAGTTTTTGTACGCCATTCCCTTGGGTTTAAGCTTAAGTTTCGCAGCCGGACCCATTTTCTTTGTTCTTATTGAAACAAGTATTTCGCGAGGAAAAGCGGCGGCATTCACTTTAGACTTAGGTGCCGCGGCGGCGGACTTCATTTTTATTCTTATTGCCTATTATGGTTCTCAACCTATTCTTGAAAACTTAAAACAAAACCTCTGGCTTAATATGGGCTCCGGTCTAATCGTCGGGGGTTTTGGCGCCTATTATCTTTTTAAATCGGAAAAGCGAGGACAATTAAGCCAGAGTCTAAAAATTGAGAAAAAGCGACTCTTTTTTGTAAAAGGCTTTCTGCTTAACTTTTTAAATGTTGGGGTGCTTTTCTTTTGGCTGGCCACAACTGTAAGTATTGGAAACCTGCTGAATAATGAGGGTTCACGAATGACGGTTTTTTACAGTGCTACCATGGCGGTTTACCTTGGTTTTGACCTGTTCAAAATTTACTTTGCCAACCGATTCCAAGAAAAACTAGCTGGCAGAGGAATGCGAATGATTGAAAAAATCATCGGCATTATCCTCCTTCTATTTGGGCTTTTTATAATTGTTCGCGGTTTTCTAAACGCTTAGTCCTGGTTTTCGACTCTTGGGAAACTATTGTTCTCCCGGTTAACATCGGCCATAAATCCATCTGGATCAATTGTCATGCTTTCAATCTCATCAGTCTCATAAGGTATATCTAAGATATACTCGGGATGAGTCCAGGGCCAAGGTGTTCTAAATTCCAGTGGTTCGTTTTCAGGATTACCCAATTGGGAGTGAGTAGGAATGTAATATTTAAGCTCCCGGCCATCTCTTAACTTTAAGTTGATTCGCAATGGCATAGACATTTCACCCAATCTCTCGATGGTAATACGGCTACCGCCTTTACCGGATTCTATTTCTGCAAAGCCATAATCAATACTCTTATTGGTGTAAACCCATTGATTGTAATACCAATCGAGTTGAATACCCGATTCTTTTTCGGCGATGTAAATTAAGTCCCATGGCTCTGGATGCTTAAATTTCCAGCTATTGAAAAAGCGGCGCATGCTTCGGTCAAACGCTTCTTGGCCTATAATGTAACGGAGTTGGGCGAGGAAAATCTCACCCCTGGAATAGGCACTAATGCCATAAGTGCGATTGAGCTCAAAGCGATCGGCAGTGGTTGCTAGTGGCTCCATTTGCTCCGGCTTTAACATCAGGTAGGCGTGAGCCGCATAGGCATTGGCGTGCGGGTTTGCTCTTGGCTTTCTTGCCATTGCGTTTAGAACTTCCTCCTCTGCAAATGAAGTAAAACCCTCATCCATCCAAGGGAAACGATTTTCATTCGAACCTAAGATTCCGTAAAACCAATTGTGCGCTCCTTCATGAACCGTAACGCCGACTAATCCAGAGATCTTCCCTGTGCCTTTTAACATAGTGCACATGGGGTATTCCATTCCTCCGTCTCCACCTTGAATCACAGAGAATTGAGGATATGGATAGCGCCCAAAGCGCGTATTCATTTCGCGGAAAAACTGAACTGCATAGCGCGGTAAACGCGACCACAAATCATCGTAATCCTTCAAATAAAAGAAGTGAAGCGTTAAAGCTGAATCTAAAACTTGGGCGCGATGGTAGTAATCTTCATCTGCGGCCCAGGCAAAATCATGCACGTTTTCGGCGGTAAACGTCCAGACGCGATTCTCCGCCTCAATTTCCTTGAGCTCGTAGCTAATAACCTCATCCTCTATCTCAACTTGCTCCCAATACTTGCCAAAGTTTTGAAGACTTCCTGTTCCACCAACTTTGTATTCCGAGGGTAGCTCAATGTTCACCTCAAACTTTCCGAAAGGTGCATAAAACTCACGGGCAACGTATGGGTCTGGATGCCAGCCCATCGGATCATAGGCGGCTATTTTAGGATACCACTGCGTCATTGTATAATCTACCCCTTCGGAGTTATGACGTCCGCTGCGGCGAACTTGAACCGGCACTTGGCCTGTAAATTCCATGTTGAAATGTGCGGTATCTCCTGGAAGAATAGGCTCTTGCAAAAGCACTTTTAATACGGTGCCATGCGTTTCAAAATAGGTGGCTTTTCCATCCTTTTTTAGGGACATCACTTTTTGCTCTCCGATTTCGTCGGAATCTAATTTTGAAATGCGTTTCCCCACTCGCTTGTCTGGGTCGGAGATGTTTAAAGAACGCACGTCCATCATACTTCCTGGCTGAAAAGCATTAAAGTATAAATGGAAAAACACTCGGTCTAATGTGTCTGGAGAGTTGTTAATATAGTGAAGCTCCTCGGTCCCTTGAAAACGATGGTTTTCTGGGTTCAACTTAATGTTGATTTTATAATCTACTTCTTGTTGCCAGTATCCTGGTTGGGGTTGAGCCCAAAGAGAGAGGGGCATCAAAGCCCATATCCATTTCTTCATAGTCGTTGCTAAAACAAGTCTTTTAGTTGCAAAATCTGGTCCAAACGAACACCCTTCTCTGTCATTTTAACCGAGCACATTTCGTTTTGGGCATCGTGTTCAAAGAATAGTTTAATGTCATCCTGCACACAATGTTCTAAAATGGGTGCTTTTTCTGCCATGGTTTGAAGTGGCCGCACATCGTATCCCATAACATAGGGCAGTGGAAGGTGACCAACGCTGGCTAGTAAATCAGCGGTATATAAAATCTTTTGTCCTCCCCTTTCAATAAACGGTAACATTTGTGCCTCTGTATGTCCATTTACAACATAAATCTTAAAGGGTAAGTCGGAAGTATCGTAAAGCCCCGATTCTCTAGGAATATCCACAAATGACACCTGACCAGACGCCTTCAAGGGGGCAAAGTTTTCTTGTAAAAAAGATGCTTTTTCTCTCGGGTTAGGGTTTTCGGCCCAATCCCAATGGTATTTATTCGACCAATAAATTGCGTTTTTAAAGGTCGGGGCACGTTTATCACCTTCCATTTTTACCGCCCCTCCAACGTGGTCAAAATGCATGTGTGTTAAAAAAACATCCGTAATATCATCTCGGTGAAAACCATGCTCGGCCAGAGCGCGATCTAAATCGTGGTGACCTCCTCGGAAGTAGTAGCCGAAAAATTTTTCACTTTGCTTGTCTCCCATCCCTGTGTCTACAAGGATTAACCGTTTACCATCTTCGATTAGTAAAAGGCGCAAAGCCCAATTGCAGAGATTGCTTTCGTCCGACGGATTGGTCCTTTGCCAAATAGATTTAGGCACTACACCAAACATGGCTCCCCCATCTAATTTAAAGGTTCCCAGATTTACAGAATATAATTTCATAGCTTAGAATACGCTTTCGGCCAAAAATAAGTTTATTTACAAAGCCTGAAAATTATGAAGGTCCGCACTTTTTGCTTCTTTGCTATTCTCTGGTGTTTTTCCTGCTCTCCTGGACCCAAAAAAGTAAGTGGCCCCAGTCATTTAGAATACAGGATAGACAGCCTAGTGCTTGGCACCGCCGAGGAAGACGGTTTAGACTTTTTCGTAGAAGACATTTACATTGAAGATAGCTCCACTTTGGGCCGAGCTATTCAAAAGCAAATCCAAGAACACCTAGTACAAAACAATGTCAATTTCGACGATGAGTTTCAAACCTACCAGAGCTTATTTATAGGATTGAAAAATGAGCGAGGAAGTCTAGAGAATGACGGTTTTGCGGATCTCAGTCCTTGGGAGCTGAACCAAGGGGTAAAAGTGTATCTGAATGAAAATGGTTTATTTGGCCTACAAAGCTACCACAGCTCCTATACCGGTGGTGCGCATCCAAATACCTATAGCTCCTGCTTACTCTTCCGCTTAAGTGATGGAGCTGAACTGCAAATCGACAGTCTTTTAATGCCGGGTGAAAAAGAGGCCTTTACAAGTTTGGCAGAGGCTAAGTTTAGGCTTCAAAATCAAATGGGTGAAAAAGAAAATTTAAATGATGCGGGCTATTGGTTTGAAGGAAATAACTTTCACCTTAGCAATCATATTCGCTACCAAAAAGAAGGTCTTAGTATTTATTACAACCCTTATGAAATTGGACCTTACTCCATGGGGCCAATCGAAATATTTATTCCTTATAATGAAGTGGTTGAAATTATTCGACCCGAATATCGTTTTAATACCGGCGATAATATATCCGCCTAAATTTTAATAAATCCATCCCATGAAGTATTTAGTATTGCTTTTAAGCCTTAGTCTTAGTCTATCGGCTGCCAAAATTGAATTCCGAGACCTTAGTTTTAAAGAAGGTTTAGCGGTTGCGGCTGAAGAAGGAAAACCTGTTTTTATTGATTGTTTTACCACTTGGTGCGGACCCTGTAAATGGATGAGCGCCAATATTTTTACCAATGACGAGGTCGCGGAATACTACAATGAAAACTATGTGTGTCTTAAGATCGACATGGAAAAGGGAGAAGGTATTGATATCGCCGAAAATTATGGTATCCGGGCTTACCCTACCTTACTTTACCTTAATTCTGAAGGCGAACGATTATTAGTTACCGTTGGAGCCTCGAGGGACCCCCAATCGTACATTGCCGCGGGTGACCAAGCGAAGGATCCTAAGCGCAATCTACCTTACCTAATAGCAAATAAAGAGGCCAACTTTGATAATTCCAGTTTTATGCGCGACTTCTTCCTTACCGCCTCTAGCGCTAATATGTTGGAGAATGAAGATATCGACCGCTACTTCGGGAAAATGGATGTTATGGAATGGGCCAATGACGACAATTGGGAGATTATTACTTCAGCCGTAAGTGACCCAGGAAGTGAAGTGTTTAAAAAAGCGCTAGCACAAACTGAGTTGTTTATTAAAGAACAGGGAGAGGATGCCATTATGTATTTCGAAAGCACGGTTTATTATGCTCTAGCAAATGGATTATATCGCGCTCGGAGCGGTGAACAGTATGAAGCTTATAAAAAGCTACGTAAAGAACTACTGAGCATAGACTTTCCAGGCAATCAGAAAATCGCTCTTCAATTAGACCTCATGGAAAATGAGATGAAGGAAAACTGGGAAAACTATATGGCGGTAGCTGCTGATGGTATTGAAAAACATTACTGGAACGACGCCAGAGCCTTGAACAGTGTGAGCTGGACCATCTATGAGAATGTTGATAATCCAGAGGCAATTGCCCAAGCGGAAAAGTGGGCCGCAAGAGCGGTAGAGCTAGACCCTGATCACACCATAATCGATACTCAAGCTCACTTACTTTATAAAATGGGTAAGAAAGAAGAGGCTTTAAAATTGGAAAAGTGGGCGCTAGAAAAAGCCCAAGAAGCAGGTGACGACACGGAGGATTACGAAGCCTTCATTGAAGAAATGAGCGCCGAATAAAACGATTAGTGCAAAAAGCACCTGAAGCTCAGTTCTGGGCTTTAGCGCTCAAAAACCATGTTCGTTTATCGGTTTATTTTTTCGATTAACGGTCGTTTATCTTCGTTTAACGGTTAACCTCTTTTTTAACCAACTGATTATCAGGCGTTAATCAGATTAGATAAATGGTCGTTAATCGATTAATCGTTTCTAAGACTTTATACTTTCTATCCGGATGCTGAACCTAAAAGTACAGTCGCGCGTGATGAATCTGGAATACAGTCGCGAAGACTTATTTAATCTTGACCTCTCGGTTACCAACCATGAACTGTTGTCTATTGCTAACCAACACTCCTTGGGTCGTTATATTGAACAGAAAGTAAAACTGGCGCATAAAAAGTATGCCATCGGGGGTTATGCTGAGAACCGACAAGTGTACCGGCGTTTTGAACATTTTGATAATGCGGATGATAAGCGAAGTGTTCACTTGGGGGTGGATTTTTGGGCTCCTGCGGGGACGGGGGTTTTAGCTCCTTTAGACGGCCACGTTCATTCCTGGGCTTTTAACGACAACCAAGGGGATTATGGCGGCACTTTAATTCTTGAACACCATCTTAAAGATTTACATTTTTACAGTCTTTATGGTCACTTAGCCCTAGTTGAATTGAAGACTATGGAAGCTGGAAAAAAAGTAAAGGCAGGATCGCAAATTGCCAGCTTAGGTGATTATCCAGAAAATGGAGGATGGCCTCCCCACCTACACTTTCAACTAATCCTTGATTTGGAAGGAATGGTAGGGGATTACCCAGGTGTTGTAGAGCCAGACAAAGCTGATTGGTACTTAAAAAACTGCCCCAATCCCGAAGGCCTCTTTTAATCGATAATACGCTTTTCGATATAATAGGAATTAAAAAGAGTTAGGGCGCCCATGATAAAAACGGCAGTATTCTGATCCAAGGTTGGGAATGTGGCTGTTGCCAATTTAGCTCCAGCTAAAATTTGCGCTCCCGTGAAGCCCATATATCCAATAGCGCTTACAATTGCCGCTAAAAAAGCCACTCTACTATTAAACAGATGGTAAAATATCTCTGGAAAGGTGAAAAGCTTGTGCTTCGAAAGGAGCTTAAATACTTTTGGAATTAAGAAGTACGCGGATAACCAGGCTCCAACCAAACCTGTGAAAAGCATCCATGAGCCTGCAATACCGATAGCAAATCCAAGCCCTCCTAAACCAATGGAGAAACCGCCACCTACGTCAGTGGCTACAACACTAAGTCCGATGTGCCCGCTACTCATTCCACGGCCACCTACATAATAATCATCGATATCTTTGTTGCGACGCATGAAATAAAATCCAACCGCGAGCATCGCAACTAAATAGAACACGAATATGACTAAGTCTATCAGATTCGGCAAAACACTCACAAAGATGCAAAATCTAAAACAAAGCTTGCTTTTAATTGCTGTGATCGGTATTAGTTTGGGAGCATGTAAAAGCAAAGTAGCATACCAAGAAAAGGCCTATATAGAGCCTTATTTAAAAGACAGTATTCCTTATTCACTGGCCATGCACGAGCCAAAAAGTGATCACCTCTTACTTTTCTTACCCCCTGTGCTGGATGAGGTGAAATTTGAAGAAACAGATTTATACCGAAAACTTTATGAAGCCGGTTATGATATTCTTTCGGTTTATAAAGCCCCAGCGCGAGGCGCCTATTTCTATACACGAAAAGCAATGGACTTTAAAAACCAAAATGTGCAAAACGTCCAGAATCTAATTCAACACTTAAGAAGAAGTGGAGTCTTAAATAAAAAAGCAAAAACACACATATTAGCTATTGAACAAGGGGTTTACATTGCTCCTTCATTAGCTAATACCTATAAGGCGGACACAGTCCTACTTATAAATGCAAATCCCTTTAGTACTTATTATGGTTTTCAAAGAATAACGGAAGGAAAAATACCTTTTGACGAAAGCCAACGAAACATGGTTAAGGAATTATTTGATATTGATTCCCTAGATGTGCTTAAAGAAAAAGTAGCTGAAGTAGAGCAAACAACCTCTGATTATTACAGCTTAGGAAAGTTTACCAATATGTATTGGTTGAGCTACCACGCTAATTACTATATCGAAGAATACGCCGCTTTTGAAGGACACAGTTGTTGGTTGTACTTTAATGGATACCCTTTGTATAAAGAGAGTGATGTCCAATATCAAAAGTTATTGGATAAAACCCGCGCTAACAGTAGCGCCAACCACTATATATTAGATGGATTAGGTCGCTTTAAAAACAAAAGCGATTGGGATAAAATTGAGGAAGCCTTAGAGCCTTATCTTAAAGATTGATTTTTTCTACCCTACGCTGATGGCGGCCTCCTTCAAAATCGGAGCTTAAAAAACTATCTACAATTTTTAAACCATCTTCTACACTTACAAAACGGGCAGGAAGTGCTAATATATTAGCATTGTTATGCTGCCTTGCTAAAGCAGCGAGCTCTTCATTCCATGCAATAGCTGATCGGATTTCTGGGTACTTATTAACTGTCATGTTAATACCATTTCCACTTCCACAGATTACAATTCCCAAATCCGCTTCACCAGAAACAACCATCTTTGCTACCGGATGTCCAAAATCAGGATAGTCTACCGAATCATTATTGTTGGTTCCAAAGTTCTTTAATTGATGTCCGGCTGCCTCTAACTTATTGATTATAGCTTGCTTTAACTCTACAGAAGCGTGGTCACCACCGATGGCTAATTTCATGGGTTGATAATTTTTATATACTTCCTAAACTCTTTCAAAACCAGTTGTTTACTATTAACAATTTGAAAAGGAAAAGAAGTGATACCTGTTAATTTCTTCTGACAAAAGTAACTTGACTTTTTGAAAATTCTTTTGGTATAAGCAAAGCTTTCAAATAAGCTGCTGATCTTATGAGAATCTATGAGAACAATTTCAACCTAATTTTGAGGTTTATTAACCAGAGAAAGGCCGACTATTTATTAAAAATAGCTTTCGATCATTAGCTGTTAACAGTTGTTAATAAGGAAAGCTTAAATTAGGAAAATGAAGCATTTAGCTTTCAGATAAAGTATCAAATGCTGTTAAAAACTGGTCATAAGTGAATTTCACAAGAGAATTTCTAGAATTTTATACCCGCTTTCAACAGCCCATTATTATCATCATATATTAAAGAAATTTAAAAAGAACTATATAAATGTTATTAAGAATCCTACTGCTCTGCCTCTTTGTGGGAATCCCCTTACATTCGTTCTCACAAGACGATGGTGATAGTTTAAAATCGACGATCTATTACTACGAAAATGGAAAAATTAGTAGTGAAGGATTTTTAAGAAATGGCAAGCCAGATGGTTATTGGAAGAGTTATTACCGAAATGGGGTTATCAAATCCGAAGGGAACCGAAAAGACTTTAAATTGGACGGTCCCTGGATTTTTTACGATCGCGAAGGCTTAAAAACTTCAGAAATAAGCTACCGTAAAGGTTTAAAAGACGGACCAAGAAAAGCTTATCAGGAAGGAATATTATTCAAAATTGATCAGTTCGAAGATGATATTCAAGAGGGTCTTACTCAGATTTTTTACCCCGATAGCAGTTTACACAAAGAAATTCCTTTTACTGAAGGTAGACAAGAGGGTAAGGGCTATGAATACGCTATAGAGGATCAACGGATTATAACTCTAATGGAGTATAAAAACGGTTCATTACTGCGCAAACAAGCCGTGAATCGTTACGATGATCAGAAGCAAAAGCAGGGTTTGTGGATGACCTTCCATAAAAACAAACAGATATCCATTGAAGGCCCTTATTTGAATGATTTACGGAATGGTTACTGGAAGTATTATACCACTTCAGGAGATCTGATTAAAGTTGAAAAATGGGTAAATGGTGAGCTTCAAGAGGGAGCTGCTGAGGTTGCTAAAGTTGATCTAAAGAGGGAAATATACCCCGAAACAGGAACCTTGAAGTTTAAAGGAGCTTTTCAAAATGGTCAGCCCACTGGGGTACATCGCCAATATTCTAAAGATGGTGAGGTGATCGCCAGTACCATTTACGATCAAGGGATAAAGTTGTTTGAAGGGATCGTGGATGTTGAAGGAAGAAAACAAGGACCTTGGAAGCATTTTTACCGAACAGGCGAGCTGAAGGCTCAAGGTTCGTATAAGGATGATTTAAAAATCGATAATTGGAAGTACTTTTTTCGTGATAGTACTCTCGAGCAAACTGGAAATTATATCAATGGAAAAGCAGATGGTTTATGGGAATGGTTTTATCCCGATGGTTCGGTTTTAAGAGAGGAAGAATATGCTTTTGGACATGAAGATGGATCTTCAATAGAGTATAGCGACACAGGTGCGGTTATAGCCAGAGGGAACTATATTGATGGTTATAAAGAAGGAAAATGGGAGTACATCATTAATGATCATCGAGAAGAGGGTTCCTACTTTGAAGGCTTTAGAAATGGCTTATGGAAGTATTTCTATCTAAGTAATAATCAGTTGCGATTTGAAGGTGCTTTTGAGAACGGTCAACCCAACGGAATTCATACCTACTATTATGACAATGGACAGGTAAAGCGCAGGGGAGAGTATAAAGCAGGAATCAAAGAAGGTATTTGGGAGTTTTTTGAAAAAGATGGCGCTCGAACGGTTACTATTGAATATTCCAATGGTGAAGAAATTCGCTATAATGGTGAGAAAATAGACTATGGTCGACGTTACCGAAGAGCCATGAAGGAAGAAAAAGCAAGAGAAGCTTTAGGTGAAGAGGAGGACAATTAACTTGCGTGCAAATTCTAGAAATGGCAAATTTTCCAAAGAAAGTAGGAGATTGGACTGAACTCGAAAGAGATACAGTTTACGATAATGCTTGGATTCAAGTTCAACACAGTAAAATACTGAACCCAAATGGTGGTGAAGGTATTTATGGTAAGGTGCATTTTAAAAATTTAGCCATTGGAATTTTAGCGATCACGGAAAAGGAGGAAATCTATTTAGTAGGTCAAGATCGTTTTCCTTTTAACGGCGCCTTTAGTTGGGAAATTATTGAAGGTGGTGGTCCTTTAAATGACGATCCTCTAGACTCTGCAAAACGGGAGTTAAAGGAAGAAACCGGTTTAATTGCTGAATCCTGGGAGATGGTGCAAGAAATGCATTTGAGTAATTCGGTATCGGATGAGGTTTCTAAGTTGTTTATTGCAAGAGACCTTAAAGAAGGCGAGGCTACTCCAGACGCAACAGAGAAATTGCAAATAAAAAAGCTCCCTTTTCAGGAAGCTTTACAAATGGTTTTGAACGGTGAGATAAAAGATTCTATCTCAGTAGCCGGAATTTTGTATTACGCTTTAAATCGTGGTAAGCACTAAGCCTTTGCTACTTTAAATTTCACCCCGGTTTGATCCCATTTCAACATAATAGTCCCATCATCCATTATATCGATGGTAAGCTTTTCAGTAGTTTTTACCTCAGAAGGACTAAGATCCATTCTTAAAACATCTTTCGATTTATCATAATTGTAAGATCCCCATTGGTCGGCCACGGAGTTGATAATTAAGGTCCATTTTTCTTTACCAGGAATGGTAAAAAGACCATACTTACCGGCTTCTAATTTCTGATCACCGATGGTAATTGGTGCAGATACTTCAAGAACCGTTGCTTCATTAGCGCCTGTTCTCCACACTTTATCATAGGGAACTAGGTCTCCGAAAATAGTACGACCCTTTTTAGAAGGTTGACCATAAGTTATTTTGATGGAGACCCCATCAATGGTATTGGATGTTTCTACTTTAGGACTTGCTCTTTGATCCTGAGCAAAGCCTGATAAACTGAAACTTAAAGCCACTAAGAGTGCTAGCATTCTACGCATAATTCATTTTATTTTAGGTTTTTAAAGATATCGAAATTTAATGAGTCAGCTTTATTTCATAATATTACAAAAGGGGAAGAGCTTAGGGGTATTTACACATGTTATCGAAAATTAAGGAAGTTTTTACGCAGAAGCCTGTAGAATCCTATGGTGCTTCTAAGGTGTATCGGGATGGATGTAAATTTAATTTTACAGCTGTTAATATGCGTTTTAATAAGGTCAATTGTAATACTCCCTGAAATTTAGACCACGGGCTTAGTTAACATTAAAAGTACCTACATTAGGCCAAGTTATAAGTGGAAAACGCAGAAAATTCAGCCTCTTTTAGCATTCAATCGGAGCTGGAAGAGGGGACCACATTTATATTGCACCTACCTAAAGGAAATAAGATAAATCTAAAAAAGACCTCAAATATTACAGATCCAGAAGGATTGACCTACCAATAAGCCCGGGTCTTTGGGAATTTGCGTCTTAAGCTTAAATATTTTGCTCCTAAAAAGATAATAACCGCCATTGCGGTGGTGTAAACTATTGGGGCGCCCGTATCAAGAACATAATAATGCTTGTAAAAGATTCCGAAGGAAGCCCAGATAATTACCAAGGTGTAAAATAGATCGATATTATAGTTTAGGAAAAAATAGGCCAGTATTGAAGCCACAATAAGCATGATTGAGGCGTAAAACTCTTCAGGTAAACCCCATCCACTAAAATTATAGTAAACCAAAACTGCAGTAGCATTAGCAATGGTGGCAACGCTGATCCAACCTAAATATAAACTAAATGGTAAATGCATAAAGAAACGTTCGGTATGTGATGTTTCACGTAAACCTATACCCAAGTTTCTGTAAATCTGGATAAGACTTAGTAGTAGTCCCAGCATGATTACCAATGCAATGCTGGGGTACTCGTAGTGCCAAGCGAATATCCAAGCTACGTTTAAAGCACTATTAATCCAAAACCAAGCACCCACTAATCTTTGTCCCAGCAGTTTTGAACTTCTTTTAGAAATTGTTAACCACCATTGGTAAACAATCCATAGCAATAGACTTAAGTAAATAATACCCCAAATGGAAAAAGTGAATCCAGCGGGTACAAAAAGATTGGGGTATAAAGCCGATAATTCTCCGGTAGTGCGCCCATTAATTGGTAATTGAACCGCTAGAAAGTTAACGACTAAAACGGCTATCAGTGCAATCGTGTTGCCTAAGGTAAATATCCAAGTTCTGGCTTGCATATCTAGATAACAAAAACCATTGCTATGGGTTTACAAAAACATTCCCTCCAAAACATCACCTACTAAATAGGCTAGGGCCGCTGCTGCCGCTCCTAAAAAAAAGGTTTCGAGTATAGAACGTAATACCTTGGTTTGATTTACCAGAGCTTTTAAGAAGCCAATAAGAATAAAAACCATACCGGTTAAAATAGAGGAGTATAGAAATAGAGGAGCATTCGTCTCCATAATTTCGAAGTAGTCCAGTACAAAGACTAGAAGTGGGATGAAACCAAATAGAAGAAAGCTTAAAAACGTAACACCACCCATAGTTATTGGTGATTTTGTTTCCTCGCTCATTTCGAGCTCTTCTTTCATCATTACATCTACCCAGCGATCTTTATCTGCAGTAATGGTATTCACTATGGTTTCCAAAATTTCACCCTCAAATCCTTTCGCTCGATAGATATCCCTAATTTCTTCTTTTTCCTTTTCAGGAAGATTGTCAACTTCCCAATATTCTATTTTTTCGTGCTTCTGGTAATTTTCCTTTTCACTTTTCGTAGAAAGGTAACTTCCCACACTCATAGCAAAGCCATCTGCGATTAAGTTTGCAAAACCAAGGATGATTACAATTTGACTGTCCAAAGCAGCTCCCGCAGCTCCTGCAACGACGGCAAAAGTGGTAACGCTTCCATCAATACCGCCGTATACAAACTCTCCTAAATACTCTTGAAAGCGGTTAATAAGTGGATATTTGCTGCCGTGATGTTTTTGTTCTTGTGAGCGAAGGTTCATATAGAGATGTTATTTTCAAAGATACTTATGTTTTACGCGAAGTATAAAACAAAGCTCTTAGTTCTAATTGCAAGCTTCTTATTTAGTTGTATTCCAACTAGTAG
>CBFHRN010000035.1:0-22485 GCA_965658275.1 Croceimicrobium sp. | reverse complement strand
AAGCACATCACTTTTGATTAAATCTCTGCGAAAAGCTGTGGTTTGGCCCATAAAGCCTTTCACCACTTGAACATGGTTTTGTGTGAGCATAGTAGGTACGATGTCCCATTTCGCAGAAAACTCAAAAAGGCTAAAGAAATCATTTTCCGCTTTTACCTTTCGGCTATTGGTTACGTCAATGTCGCTAAACTCGTAGACATTAGGATTTTGTACTAGTCTAAAGTCTTTAAATGCAAAACTTCGTTCATAGTTTAATTTGTTCTGGTAATTCGGTTCAGCGGGGTCGCCGTCAAACATGGGTTCGCAAATGTCAACACCTACAGAGGAAAGTGCAATGTCATAGCTATCAGTCGCAGAACACATAGCGAATAGAAAACCGCCGCCAATAGTATACTCCCGAATTTTTTCGGCAACGGCACTTTTTAATTGGCTCACTTTGTTGTAGCCTAATTTTAGCGCTAAGGCTTCTAAATCTCTTTTTTGTTCAATGTACCAAGGTGCATTGCGGAAGGCGGCGTAAAAGCGGCCGTATTGCCCTGTAAAGTCTTCGTGATGTAGGTGAAGCCAGTCGTATCGCGGTAATAAATCATTCAGAACCTCTTCATCGTAAATGATGTCGTAAGGAATCTCAGCATAGCTTAAAACTAAGGTAACTGCATCATCCCAGGGTTGTTTGCCTTTAGGTGAGTAAACGGCAATTTTAGGGGCATTCTCTAGCTTAACAATCGCTTGGTTTAGGGCCGGGCTACTAATCTCATTACGAATGGATTGAGCTTGAGCATCGCTGATAACTTCAAAGCTTACATTTCGAATTCGACATTCTAGTTTTAACTCTTCCGCAAAGGGTAACATAAAGCTACCTCCACGGTAATTTAAAAGCCATTCTACCTCTACACCTCTATCCAATGCATAATAAGCCAATCCATAGGCCTTCAGATGCTCTTTCTGATTTTCGCTGTCCATGGGGATTAACATGGTAATCCCTTGGGCACTGAATGTGTAAATAGTTAAAAGTAAACTTAGAAGATATCTAAAAAGGTATGTCATCGTCGTCGTATGAACCTGTTCCGCCGCCATCTGTATCGTTTCCGCCTAGGAAGGAATCGCTATTGATGCGTGATTCAAGAATCATGGGCCCATCACTCATTTCTTCCACATCAGAGAAACGAGCCATTGATCCTTCGAAACGCAAGCGAACATCCGCTAAACTACCATTACGGTGCTTAGCAATGATTAGCTCGGCTTTTCCTTCGGCCGGCTCTCCATCTCTGAAGGTTTCAATATCGTAGTATTCAGGGCGATAAATAAAGCAAACGATATCTGCATCCTGCTCAATTGCTCCAGATTCACGAAGGTCAGATAGCTGTGGTCGCTTATCTCCAGCTCGTGATTCTACCGCACGACTCAACTGGGATAGTGCGATAACCGGAACGTTTAGTTCCTTAGCAATACTCTTCAATGAACGTGAGATGGTAGAAATTTCTTGTTCACGGTTACCTTGTCCTTTCTGACCGCCCACTGTCATTAGTTGCAGGTAATCAATAATGATCATACCCACTTTATGTTGAGCTACAAGTCTTCGGCATTTTGCTCTTAGGTCAAACACCGAAAGGGCAGGAGTGTCATCGATGAATAGTGGAGCGTTTTCCAGAGCACGCACTTTAGTTAGAAGTTGCTGCCATTCCACGTCATCAAGAGTTCCTTTTCTAAGTTTTTCGGAACTTAATCCAGTTTCACTAGAAATTAAACGGGTGATAAGCTGCACGGCTGCCATCTCCAGCGAGAATACCGCTACAGGAGTTTTATGGTCGATAGCCATATTCCGTGCCATGGACAATACAAAAGCTGTTTTACCCATACCGGGACGTGCTGCGAGGATAATTAAATCCGAAGGCTGCCATCCCGCTGTAATCCGATCCACTTCAGTAAAGCCACTGGGGACACCACTTAAGCCCTCTTTCTTTGAGATTTCCTCAATGCGCTCAATGGCTTCTTTTATTAAATCCTTAGCGCTCTCGTAATTCTTAACTACATTACTATGCGCTACTTCAAAAAGATCTTGTTCCGCCTCGTCCAGAAGGTCAAATACATCAGTGGTTTCATCAAAACTTTTATCGATGATATTGCTCGCCACTCGAATCATCTCCCTTTGAATATGTTTTTGCACGATTACCCGGGCATGATATTCCGAGTGCGCCGAGGATGAAACTTTGTTGCTGAGTTCAATCAAATAATGTTCTCCTCCAGCCGCATCGAGCTCGGCGTTTTTTCGAAGTTCATTGGCTACGGTAAGGATATCTACAGGTTCACTACGACCGAAAAGTTCCTTTACCGTTTTAAAGATTAAACCATGTTGCGGTTTGTAAAAACTATCAGGACTTAGGATATCAATTACAGCATTAATCGCCGCATTATCAATAAGTACCGCTCCTAACACCGCCTCCTCAAAACCAATAACCTGTGGAGGTACACGACCCTGGTCCAAAGCAACAACCGATTGCTTTTTGCTTGGGGTATAAGAATTTTGCGGACTTTTGTTGGTATCCATATTTAGGTACAAATAATAATTTGGCAGAGCCTGTAAAAATAAAGATTGTATTGAGTTTAAAGCAATCAATTAAAGCTTCTTTTCCATTCTTCCTGATAGCCCTATTGCTACTGGCTTGTAGAAAGGAGGAACCTATTTTTCCTGGTTTAAACTTAGAAAGGCAGAACTTAAAAAGTTTATACGACTATCAAGATACCATGCGTCTTTTCTTTAGGGCGACAAAGGCTAATTCGTACCAAATAAACTTGTTGCAAGGAGCCCAGGTGTTTCCAATTGAACAACGCCTAATTTATAAAGATGGTGATGAGTATGAAGTAGAGCTTTATTTTAATGATCCCTACTTCCCAACCGGATCTTATGATGTACGAATTCAGGCTTTTAATGGTGAAGAAGGTGTTTCTACTTTTTATTCCTTTAGTTATCGCGAGTTAGCCCTGGGGTATGAGGATTACATGCTGTTGGGGGCAAGTAAACTAACCAAAGTAGATTTTTACGATCAAACAAGGGTAGACTATCCTCTTCCAGCAGAATACGACCAAATTGTAGTGTCTTCAAGAGATTCTTTGGTGTTTTTAGCGGCTTATAAGGACGAAAAGTTGGCGGTTTATGATTTAAAGGATTTGAGTCCAATCACTGACTTTCCCTTACCGGCCCCAACAGGCTCCAAATCTTACAACAGTTTTGTGAAAACCCATCGAGGTCTTTATGCTCTGCAAACGGATGGAGAAATAAAGCATTATCAGGGAACTTCCGTTTTAGCCACTATATCAGTTAATGCAGGTCGAGGTGAGCAGGCGCGAAATGGTGCCTGGCTTGGCAATCGATTGGCGGCTGTTGTTTCTGCTGCGGGCGGATCAAACCCGGAACTTATCATTTTTAATGCAAATTTGAATGGTATTTTTTCGACTTACCCCCTGAGTGATCCTAATGCGTATTTAGTGAAGATATCAGAAGATAAGATAGGGGTCTTTGAAAAGGTGAATAGTCAGCTCAAATTTTCGACGTACACGATCAGTTCTAAGGTTTTTAACCTTGAGTTTACGGCTAATATTGAAGCCATCAGGGCGGCGGCTTATGCTTTTACTAGTACCGATGTATACCGTCTAATTTTCGCAAATGATAGTGGTTATTATTCTTATGAGCTTGCGGGTTCCAATCCTCCACAGTTCAATCAGAATCTAACTTTGAAGAATTTTACTTTAGATAGGTTAAATGAAATTCTCCTAGTTCAAAATGGCAATGCGGTCCAGACCTATGTTTCTCCAGGAAATCTCAACTTTGCGGCTAGTTTTTTTGGAGAATTAAAGGATTTTGACATCCTCTACACAAAATGATATGCGTAAAATACTCTTAGTCTTCTCTCTTTTAATCGTGCTTTGTGAGGTTCAAGCCCAAGCATTAGTTCCTTTAGATACTCTCGTTCAATTTACGAACACCGATGAGTTGCAGGCCAATACTGAAGTAGTACGACTGTACAACCCGAATTCTTACCCCATTGATATTGAGGGAGTAGACCGATTCCGGTTTTATGGAGATAAAATATTTTCGGTTAGTGATTCCATTTTTACGGTGATGCCTGGCGATACCTTTAGTCTCAATGTAAGCTTCTCTCCCGAGCATAACTTGTTGCATCAACAGGCCCTTGTCTTTAAATCATCTTCTGGATTTGGTCATACTGTCCTAGGTCTTGAGGGTCAGGGAGTTTACAGTAAAAGCTATTATGCTAGCACCCAAAATAAGGAACAAGAAGCTTTAAAAACGGCTTTATCCGCGCGATTAGCTCTGGGCTATACGAGCTTAGGTTACACGCCTGCTCGGGATCAGATGTATGGTTCTATTGATAATTCGGGTGGGCAGGTTGAATGTGTATACACAGGCCGAACAGCAACTTTTAATACGCGCGCTGGAGCCAATACGAACAGTTTTAACTGTGAGCATACTTTTCCCCAAGGTTTTTTCAATTCCAATGAACCTATGCGAAGTGATATACACCATTTGTTCCCTACCGATGTAACGGCTAATAGTCGACGAGGAAATGATCCTTTTGGGGTGGTGACCAATTCTTCTTGGACGCAAGGGGGCTCTAAATCGGGGGGTGGAAAATTTGAACCGCGAAATGTACAAAAGGGAGCTACCGCTCGAGCGATGATGTATTTCGTTTTACGCTACCAGGATTACAGTAATCACTTCTCTGGTCAAGAAACTATATTGCGTCAATGGCATCAAGATTATCCTCCGAATTCGGATGAGCAGGCACGTAATGCAGCAATTTACGCCTTGCAAAATAACCGCAATCCCTTTGTAGATTATCCGCAGTTGATAGAGCGAATAAGCAGTATTTCAAGCACGGCGCAATCTACGAGAACCCTAGGTTTGTACTATTCTGATGACACCATTTATTTGGCCAATGGCAACTCAGGACTGCGGCGCTTTAACTTTATTATTTATGGAGAAGGAGATAGTTCTTCCGTAGCCAACAATTTTGCCTTGAGTGACCCTAATTTAAGTTTTGTAGGAGGTAACCCAGGTGCTTTAAATTTAGGACAAGGAGATTATGTATCCCTAGAAATAGAGTTTGAAACAGGCATGAATTACAATGCTGTTCTATCTTTTGATGTTCCAGGTTCATCTGTTTCAATACCGATAGTTTCGGGTCCGCAGCTTTCGCTTGAAGCGAACAAATCAGATAATCTTCCGCTGTTTTATCCAAACCCATCGAGTGGGAGTATTTACATTGCGGGGGGCGCTCAATTACGCGCTCTTTCCCTAATGGATTTATCTGGTAAGACTTATGATTTAAAGCCAGCTGATTGGCTGGATCTTAGTGCCTTTGAAGCGGGGGTTTATATCCTCCAGATTAGCTTAGAGAATGGTATGAAGTATCAAGACAAACTTCTATTGAAGCATTAAAAACCCCGTTTCTTGGAAAGAAACGGGGCTCTATATCTTTAAAATGAGTTACTTAATTGGTAACTCCCATTTTTTCGAATTTCCCCATCCGTTTAGGAACGAGTTTTTCGATTTCTACTTTTTTCAATTGAGCGATATTCTTTAGAAGCTCGTTTTTCAGAATCTCAAACATACCTTCAGGATCCGAATGGGCTCCACCTAGAGGTTCTTTAATGATTCCGTCAATCAACTTGTTCTTCAGCATATCGTCTGCGGTAAGCTTTAAAGCTTCGGCTGCTCTTTCTTTATAATCCCATGATCGCCATAAAATCGAAGAACAACTTTCAGGAGAAATCACACTGTACCACGTGTTTTCCAACATAAGTACTCTGTCTCCAACGCCAATGCCTAGTGCACCACCAGAAGCTCCTTCGCCTATTATTACGCAAATAATAGGGGTTTTAAGCTTCGACATTTCGTAAATATTCCGGGCAATCGCTTCACCTTGCCCACGTTCTTCAGCTTCCAATCCTGGAAAAGCTCCTGGAGTGTCGATTAAGGTTACTACCGGACGGTTAAATTTTTCCGCCATTTTCATCAGGCGTAAAGCCTTGCGGTAGCCTTCCGGGTTAGCCATACCAAAATTGCGATATTGGCGCATCTTAGTATTAATGCCTTTTTGCTGACCTATGAACATTACAGGCTCGTCGTTAAGCATGCCCCAGCCGCCAACCATCGCCTTATCGTCCTTCACATTGCGGTCGCCATGTAATTCGATGAATTGACCGTCGGTCATCGCCTCAATGTAGGCTAAGGTATAAGGTCGTTGAGGATGGCGTGAAAGCTGAACCCTTTGCCATGCATTTAGGTTCTTGTAAATATTCTTACGAGTGGTCTCGAGTTTTTTCTCTAATTCTTTGATGGTCTTTGCCATATTCACCTGAGATTCTCCCTCAAGATCTTTGGCTTTTTCGATTTGGTCGAGGATCTCCTTGATGGGTTCCTCGAAATCTAGATAATCCATAAATATCCCTCTTTATAGTGCAAAGATGTAAAAATATGTCTTCCTGCCTCTACTTTGGTGCGATATAGTATAAGTAGGCACCAATTAATGTGAAAATGATATTCGGAGTCCATACCGCCAAAAGTGGACTCATCGTACCTACCGTGGCGAAGGTGGTGGAAATTTGCATAAAAAAGATATAACTCACGCATAGCACTAGGCCAATGGCGATGTTGAGACCCAATCCACCGCGCGTCTTTTTTGAAGAAATGCTTACTCCAATTAAAACCAAAATATAGGTCGCAAAAGGCCACGATGTCCGCTGGTGTTTTTCAATTAAATAACTGTTTACATTTTCCGAGCCTCGAATAGTTTCGGCTTTGATAAATTTATTCAACTCGGGCGTATTCATCATTTTAACCGTGTAGAGCTTTGGGACAACTTCATCAGATCGGAAATCGAACTCACGTTCCATTTTTCGTCCTTGTTCTAACTGTTCATTTCCGTTTTCATCTATTATCCGGAGATCGTAGTTATCCAGGGTCCATTGACTGGTAGCGGTGTCGTATCGTATAAAGTCAGCTTTAAGCTTGTAATTAAGGCGGCCATCTTCAATAATTTCATAAGTGAAATGGTAACCTGTATTCCTTTTGGTATTGTAGTTTTCGAAATAGATGTAATGCCCGGGCTTAATTTGTCTGTGGATGTGCTTATAGCGCTCGGTTTCCTTACGGTTGATATAAGCTTGTTCGAATTCGAGCCGCGCCACATTAGTGTAAGGAATTACAAAATGAGACAGTAATAGGCTGATCCCAGCTACAATACTTGCAGATACGAAATAAGGGAACATCATCCTTTTAAAACTTACTCCCCCAGTGAGGATGGCTACGATTTCGGTATTTGCTGTCATCCTCGAGCTAAAGAAGATGGTGGCAATAAACACAATCATGGAAGAAAACAGATTGCCGTAGAACACCAAGAAGTTTAGGTAATAATCGAAAATTATCTCTGTGGTAGAGGCTCCTCGGGTAATAAAGTCATCGATCTTTTCGGAAATATCAAATACAATCGCAATGGACAGAATCAAAGCAATAGTTAAGAAGAAAGTGCCCAAAAACTTTCCGATGATATAGCGATCTATGATTTTAAATAGTCTCACAAGCGCGTCTGCAGTTTTTCGACCATTACATTTTTCCAAGATGCAAAAGTGCCTGCTTCAATTTGTTGACGTGCCTCTCCCACAAGCCATAAATAAAAGCCAAGGTTGTGGACGCTGGCAATTTGCCTTCCTAAATATTCATTAGCGGCAAATAAATGTCTTAGGTATGCCCGGCTGTATTGGTGGTCAACGAAAGTAGGACCATTTGGATCTAGGGGAGAGTAATCATCTTCCCACTTTTTGTTTTTGATATTGATAATGCCTTCGCTGGTAAAAATCATTCCGTTTCGTCCATTGCGAGTAGGCATCACACAGTCAAACATGTCTACGCCTAAAGCGATGTTTTCTAAAATATTTGCCGGGGTCCCTACTCCCATCAGATAACGTGGTTTGTCTTCTGGAAGTACATCACAAACAATTTCGCTCATGGCATACATCTCTTCCGCGGGCTCGCCAACGGATAAACCTCCAATGGCATTGCCATCTGCTCCAAATTCAGCGATTGTTTCAGCACTTTTTATGCGCAGGTCATTGTAAGTACTGCCCTGAACGATAGGAAATAAACTCTGCTCATAACCGTAATAAGGGTCATTTTCCTTGAGCCATTCTCCGCAACGTTTTAACCAACGATGCGTCATATCCATGGATTCACGGGCATATTCGTAGCTGCTTGGGTAGGGTGGGCATTCATCAAAGGCCATTATGATGTCGGCGCCTATATGACGCTGTATTTCCATAGATTTCTCTGGACTAAAGAAATGCTTGGAGCCGTCTATGTGTGATTTAAATGCAACACCTTCTTCGGTGATTTTCCGGTTATTAGCCAAGCTGTATACCTGATAGCCTCCCGAATCGGTTAAGATGGGCTTTTGCCAGTTCATGAACTGATGCAGGCCCCCTGCGCGATTTAATATATCGGTTCCCGGTCGCAGGTAAAGGTGATACGTGTTTCCTAAAATGATTTGCGCTTTGATGTCTTCCGCTAGCTCTCTTTGATGAACCGCTTTTACCGAACCAACGGTTCCAACGGGCATAAAAATAGGAGTCAAAATTTCACCATGAGCGGTTTGAATTCGACCGCTACGCGCCTTTGATTTTGGATCTTTATGTTCCAGCTTAAATTGCATCGGGCAAAAATACGTTTAATCCTAGAAGCTTAAAGCATTCGGTCTAATTCTCGCTTCCGAAAAGAATTACCTTTGAGCCCATGGATGAACTCCTCGGTTTTCTGGCTTTTTTCTGGCTGTTAATGAGTGTCGTGTTATGGTTGTGGCAAGCCTGGCGCTATACTCGTATGAACACGATTCTATCTGAAACCTATGATTCTAGCGAATCAAGCTATGAATTGCCGGACTTAAGTTTGGTAATCGCATGCCGCAATGAGGCAGAAAATATTGAAAGGCATTTAGCCTTTTGGTTAGATCAAAAAGGAGTGCAATTTGAAATCATCTTTGTCGATGACCACAGCGCGGATAATACTTTTGAAGTCGCTCAGGCTGCTGCTGCTAAATATGATCAAGTTTCTTGTGTGCGGCTTGATGATCCTCAAGAAAAAGGAAAGAAATGGGCGATTGAAAGAGGAATTCAGAAGGCTGAAAATGAACATCTGGTTTTTTGTGATGCTGATTGTAAGCCGGCGAGCAATCAATGGTTGAGGGCGGTGGCCAAGGCTTTTTCTATGGGGAATGACATGGTGCTAGGTTATGGAAAGATGATTGGTCCCTCTTCCATACAAGCCTTGGTGGATTTTGAAACCAGTAAAACCGCCATGCAGTTTTGGCATTATGCTAAAGTTAAAAACCCTTACATGGGGGTAGGTCGAAATTTAGCATACACTAAATCCCTCTATTATAATAATCCAGAGCATAAGAAGCATCGCGATTTACTCTCAGGCGATGATGATTTATTCGTCAATTCCGCGGGTCAAGGTGCGAAAATTGAAATACTCACTTCCCCTGAAACCTTTACCCTTTCGGCAGCTCCGTCAAGCTTTGCGGTTTGGTGGCGCCAAAAACGTAGGCATTACAGTGCTTCTTGGCGATACCGCCTCGAACATAAATTGAGCTTGGGTTTTGAGGGTATCTTGATATTACTTTTTTGGCTTTTAATGCCCATTGGCTTTTATTACCTGCCTCTCGAATCTTTAGTTCTTGTGGCTACCCGTTTTTTTCTGAGTTTTTTCCCCTCTCGAATGCAATCGGGCTTGTTTTATAGGCCTATGCTTCAAAGCTTTTGGCCGCTATGGGAATTGATATGGATACTCAGTACTTTTATTCTTCAGATTCGAATTCTCCTTCTTGGAGCCGTTAAAAAATGGTGATGGAATTAATTGAAAAATACTTTCCCAATCTAAGTGAATTGCAAAAGCAAAATCTTGCGGCACTAGATGCGCTGTATGCCGATTGGAATTCCAAAATCAATGTTATTTCCAGGAAAGATCAAGATCACTTTTACGAGCGACATGTTTTGCATTCTTTGGCTATCGCAAAAGTTTGTATGTTTCACCCTGGTGCAGAAGTGTTAGATATCGGAACCGGAGGAGGATTTCCTGGAATACCCTTGGCTATCTTGTTTCCAAAAGCTCAATTTCATTTAGTGGATAGCATTGGTAAGAAGGTGAAGGTTGTGGAAGAGGTAGCCTTAGCACTGAATTTGAAGAATGTAACGGCAGAGCAAATTAGAGCCGAGAAGCTCCACCGCAGCTTCGACTTTATTGTCTCCAGAGCGGTCACCCAAATGCCGAAGTTTATGACCTGGACCCGAAATCGGGTGCGTAAGGGTAAAGATGCTGGTAGTATGGCAAATGGTATCCTTTATTTAAAAGGTGGTGATCTAAGCGAGGAATTAGCCAGCTTTCGACGTGCCAAAGTGTATCCAATCTCTAAACACTTTGAAGAAGAATTCTTTGAAACTAAAAAGGTGGTGTACCTCAAAACCACTTAGTTTCAATCTAAATATTTCCTTAGCCCTTAGCTCGTTATATATAGATAAAAGTCATTTTTTAAAAGCCGCTCTGTCAATAGCTTTAATGAAGAAGAGGCCAAGGGACTCCTCCTTTTTGCCAGGAATGAAAGAGGGCGGGGCTATGTCCTTGGCGAGGTCATAGGAGCTTCACTGACGGAAATTGGGGAAGATTGGTCCAAAGGTACAATTGCCTCCTCGAAACTCTAAATGAGCCGTCGGACCAGTGAGAAAACTTACAATGAAGTATTCAAGTTTAAGCCTCAAACAAGCAAATTAAACCCCTTGGTAAAAGAAACGATTGAGGAAATTCAACAAAATGCGGTATTAAAGGAAATAGTTTTGATTAATCGCGTTCCCAAAGGGGCAAGTGTTTTTGCCGATCCTGATATGCTGTCGACCATGCTTCGAAATTTGTGCAGTAACGCTATTAAATTCACAAAGCCCGGAGGTGAAATTAAAGTAGGTTACGATTTAAAGCCAAATGGTATGCGTAAAGTTTGGGCGGAAGATAATGGAGTAGGGATTTCCAAGGAACGAATAGACACCTTATTTGACGTTGCTACTAATTCCAGTACAAGAGGCACCGGACAAGAGGGAGGTACCGGTTTAGGCTTAATCCTTTGTAAAGAATTTATGGACAAGCATAATGGTGATATTCAGGTACAAAGTACAGTAGGATTAGGAAGTACCTTTACCATTAGTTTCCCTTACGGTAAAGAATAATTACTCGTGTGGGTTACTGAAGCTTGTGTCTTGTAAAAACTCGTAATCCGTAAGAGTTCTTAGAAATGCCGCCAAGGCTTGTTTTTGACCTGCCGACCAATTTCTACCAACACCTGCAGCCTTCATATTTGGGTCAATGTTGGGATGTAAGTGCCCTCCAAAATTATAGAAGCCAATCAGGCTATCCAAGTTAGGAATGCTGCCATCATGCATATAGGGAAAGGAGAACTCTACATTCCGAACGCTCGGTATTTTAAATTTACCCACATCGCTCGGATCACCGGTTACTTCAGCTCGTCCTTCATCCGCGTAGATAGCTTTAAGGCCATTATTCATAAACTGTAAGTCTCGGCCAAAAGCACCAAATAAGTAGCGGGTTTCACGTTCTCCATGACAGTGAAAACAGTCCCCTCCGGATCCCCCATTAGGGTCATAATCTGACGTGAAAAGCTCATAACCTCTCTGCTCTAAGGCTGTGAATTGCTCACCCGTTTGCATTCGGATTACTCGATCAAATTTCGAATTGGCAGAAATTAGAGTTCGTTCAAATTGGGCAATGGCTTTTCCAATGCGATCGCGGCTGATTCCCTCATCACCAAAAGCAGCTTTGAATAATGATGGATAAATTGGATTAGCACTAAGTCGACTAATGACGGTGTTTAGGTCATTATCCATTTCCAAAGTGTCCAAAATAGGGTGGATGGACTGTTCCTCCAAGGTGAGAACTCGACCATCCCAAAAAAAGCTTTCTTGAAAGGCTAAATTGAAAATGGGCATGGCTTTGCGGCGTCCGGGTAGGCCCCGGGTTCCAATCGACAAGGCCGTAGCGTCAGTAAAGGCTCTTTCTTGAATATGACAAGAAGCACAAGCAATGGTTCCATTGTCGGAAAGGCTTTTTTCGTAAAACAGGAATCGTCCAAGCTTAATCCCTTCTTCGGTCATGGGATTGTCAGCGGGTATATTTGGGCTTGGAAAGCCAGAAGGAACCTCTAATGTATAAGGTGTTCCAAAGGTGTTGTTGCTAGTGGTTGGAGAATCTTTTTTACACTGGCTCAAGCTCAAAACTCCAACTCCCAATAGCGCTAATATGCCAATTTTCCGATTCATTTTTCCGATTCTTATTCGAAGTTACGAATTAATCTCCGCCCTTATAGTGACTATAATTACGCCATTTTTCGATTAAGGTCTGCATGTCATCAGGCAGTTGTGAATTAAACGATAAACGCTCCCCGGAAGTTGGGTGTTCAAAGCCTAAAGTCTTGGCGTGCAGTGCTTGTCTTGGGCAAATGGCGAAACAATTTTCTACAAATTGTTTGTATTTAGTGAAGGTGGTTCCTTTTAAAATTTTGTCGCCACCATACTCTTTATCATTAAACAAAGTATGGCCGATATGTTTCATGTGAACACGAATCTGATGGGTACGGCCTGTTTCAAGTTTGCATTCGACCAAAGTTACATAGCCTAATCGCTCCACTACTCTGTAATGCGTAATGGCATGTTTACCCATTTCCTCTTCCTCGTAAACCTGATATATTTTTCGGTTCTTAGGGCTACGGCCGATATTGCCAACAATCGTTCCTTCATCTTCCTCCACGTTTCCCCAAACAAGAGCGTGATACGTTCTTTCGGTACTGCGCTCGAAGAATTGGTTTGCCAAATGGGCCATCGACCTTTCATTAGCGGCAACGACCATAATTCCACTAGTATCTCGATCCAATCGATGTACTAATCCAGGGCGTTCTTTGTTTAAGCCCGGAAGGTTTTGGAAATGGTAAAGCAAGGCATTCACTAAAGTGCCGTCATGATTTCCATAACCCGGGTGAACAACCATTCCTGGTGCTTTGTGAACAACAATTACATCTTGGTCCTCATACACAATTTCCAAGGGTAGGTCTTGAGGTACAAGCTCAACTTCTCTTGGAGGATAGCTGAGCACCACCTGAACGATATCGCCAGCTTTTACCTTGTAATTGCTCTTAACCTTCTCTTCGTTTACACGGATATTTCCTGCCGAGGCCGATTGTTGGATCTTATTTCGCGAGGTGTTTTTTAATAGGTTCTGAAGAAATTTGTCAACCCTCAAGGGTTTCTGACCGGGATCCGCTTCAAAGCGGTGGTGTTCAAAGAGTTCTTCATTCTCTTCTTCAATACGGTCTTCTTCTTCGCTCATCGTATGATGTTGATTTTTTGTTGCCAAAGGCTGGTGCTCCCTGCCTTTTCAAGGCTTAGGAGATACAGGCCATTGCTAAGATTTTGAAGATTCCAACTTTCTTTAGCCGGAGTTTGCCCTACAATCTGGCCTTGTAAATTACGTAGGATAAGATGATATCCCGCTAATTCTTGACCCTTTAAAGGGAGTTTTAGGTGTAATAGACCGGTGCTTGGATTGGGGTATACTTCCAAAGTTTTTCGGCTCCATTTAACTTCTTCCTTTCCGAGGTCTCGAGGCGCGTAGCCGAAAATAGGGCGCATCATTATCGTGCCACCCAAAAAACTCTGATACAAATCATTTAGCTCACCATAAAATGCCGTTGTTCTGTTTCTTGAGTTTTGATCATAACCTAGGCTGAGTTCCCCGCTATTAATTTGGCGTATACCAATAAAGACGGTACCATTGGTTTCAATCAAAGACTCTAAAGTGTCGAGCATATAAGAATGGTAGAAATTACCATCGGTGCTTTGGGCAGTGTAAATACTATCGCTTTCAAAAAGGATGGAATTCGGTAACCCACCTTGATTACCAAGAACGATAATTCGAAATTCTTGCTGGCTAAAGCTGTTACCCACTGGCTGGAAATAAACCTGTACGCCTTTTAGGGTATCGTCCAAGAGCACATCATAACGCTGCACTATGAATCCTCCTCGATTATTTCGGATTTCATAGGCTCTTTCCGCGCTGCCGTCATCATAAGCGTAGAAATTCTTAAATACTTGACGACGCCGAACGGTGTCATTCGCGGTGTAAACTTCGGAACCTCCCGAATAGTAGTGTTCGGAAATCCATTCAAACTCATCCGGATAGGGTGTGTTTAAAAGGTTTAGTCTTGGTCTACCTACATCGGCCGTGTCCGGAACGGGGTAGCGAACTTCTACAAAGGGTGGATGATTATCATCAAGGTCACCATCAGGTTGTCCGTTTTGGTCGATTACGGTGCCATTATAGGTCACTCGGTACTCTCCCAGTTGCCTTGGAGGTCGTGGTAAATTGGGGTCAACATTTCGCCGATAATGCAAACGGATATCTTCTTTGATCAAAGCGGCAGGGTTTCCGGCTTGATTGAGATGCCACCAGGGGATGGCTTCAAAGTCTTTAAGTAAGGAAGGGTGTGGCCTTGTGAAGGCAATATCTTGCAGTAGGGTGTCGCTGGAGTTGCGTTGATCGTCCAAATAGACATAATCCAGGTGCCATAAATCTAGGGCTCCTTGACGGTTCCCCCAGCTTACAAATCGAAACTTGAAATTACTTTGATGAAATCTGCTTTCTACCGGCTGCATGATTTGCACCCATTCTTCATCTGAGCTTAAAGCTTCGCCTTGCCAAATAGAGCGCCAAATTGTATCTGCATCATCCCAGAATTGCAATACTAGTGAGTCGTCGCCGTATGCGGGGCGTTCACCCCAGCCGCCAACCTGGTAATAAAAGCTCAAGTATACTGAATCTTGTGGGCTGCTAAGGTCAATGCTCAGGGAGCTCAAAATATCCGTAATGCTATCTCCACCGTTTACTGCATGGGGTCTGCCATAGCGATTTAAGCCGTCAAATGTGGCTACCCCAAGGGTTATAGGACTCTTAGCCCAAGTTTGGTTAATGTAAACATCTGAATTCCCCTCCCATATGGATGGATCGGGTACTTGGCCTTCATAGGCAAAGTCATCTACGACAGGTAAGCTAAGGACGCTCTGACTTTTTTTTAAGCTTTTAATGCTCTCCTCCGGTTGAGGTCGGGCTTTCAGGCTTTTTAATTCCTCTTGTCGTTGGCTAAGGAGCTCGGTGCTGAAACAAAGAATTAAAAGAAATATTCTAAGGAGTGCTGTCATTTAAAAGGGAGTCATTCATCAAAGAATCAAGGGGTGCCTGCAGTTGAAACTCTAACGAATCGTTGACAATTTTAGTGTAGTCGTTGGTAAGCCATATATCTACTTCTCTTCCCATACGAACGATTGGAACTTTTGAAGGGGCTGGGTTCTGGCGATAAACCAAGGCAGCGGCCGAGTCGCTGATCTCTTCATCATAAATAACGGATCCTAAGTTTAAGGATCTTTCCAATAGAAAAGCTTTCGCCTCCTCTAGGGTTTTCCATCGTAGGTAAGGAGAGAGGATAAGTTCATCGCTAAGGCCTTGTCCAAGGATTAAGTCAATGATGGTTCCTTTGCTCAATTTTTCACCCGGTTCGATGCTGCGTTCTTCGATTTTAGCGTCAATGACCACATCTTTCCCGATGTAGGGAACGTATTTTAACTCACCCACTATAAAGCCTTTTGATTCCAAATCATAAATCGCCCTTCGTTTGGTTTTTTCGATAAGGTTTGGGAACTCAATTTTACGGGGATAGAATGGATTGATGGTCAGCTTTAAGATTCTTCCGGTTTTAACCTGAGCACCTGCCGATGGATATTGAGCAACCACTGCTCCCCTCGGAAAACTTGGGTCGTACTCGCTTGAGTCAATAATCTCAAAGCCTAAAGTGTTTGCGCTTAAAACTACTTCCACCTCACTTAAGGCCAAGCTGTTTAGGTCTGGCACATCAATATTGTCGCCATGATGGGTATAGCTGCTTAAAAAAGTATTAACGCCCCAAAAGCCTAGTATTGCTATTGCAATGGCGATAACTAAATTGGCGAAAAAAGTTTTGCTCATTAAAAAGCGGAAAAGCTTCATAGTGCTTAAATTCTTTTCAAAAGTAAGGCTTTCCTGCGAGCACTAAAGGCTGCGTAAAAAGGCGAGGGTGTCTACATTGTCTGCGTAATCCCACAGCCTTGGTTTCTGGCTCTGCCCAAAGCCTACCGCGTTTTCAAATAATTCACTTTCACTTACAATAACTTGGATTTCCTCTTGCAGGCTATCCAATTTGGTTTTGATTGCTTCTAAATCCTGGTAGCGCTCGATATGCAAGACAGAAACTGGGGCGTGCAAACGCTCGTCTTCCTTAATGATAAAAAATCCGTTCTCCAGAAAATCGTGATGCTCCATCAAGTAAATAGCTCGGTTGTAATCGTAATTATTACCATACTTCGCATTTTCACTGATAGGTTGAAACTTAAAGAAGGCATTGAATAAACGCTGAATGTCGAAGTCCTCTGGAATGTAGGCTTTCGAAACATTGCGGCAACCTAAGCCGAAATATCGAAATATATCTTCCCCCAAAGCCTCTAATTGCTCCTTGCTTTCATCGCCCTGCAATACAGCTACCGAACTCCGATTCTTTCGAATGATGTGGGGGTATTTCCCGAAATAAGATTCGAAATATCGCGAAGAGTTGTTGCTTCCGGTGGCAATAACAGCATCAAAGTTTTTCATGCTACCATCGGCAAATTGGATTAGGTCTGCAAATTCACGATTAATAGCAACCAATATTTGAGCGATAAAGGGAATCAGTTTAGCATCATCAGAGCTGGGTTTGATATAAGCCTTATGTCCCGAAATTAATACCGATAAAAGATCATGAAGCCCCACCATGGGAACATTGCCAGCCATGATTATCGCAACGGATTTAGTTCCACGATCATGCTCAAAATAATCTGAGTCATAATCTATGGTCCAAGCCTCCAATTGCTCTGAGCTAAGGGCTTTCGACCATTCTTCCAAAGCAAAGTGAAGATTATCTTCACTAAACCAATGATTGAAAAGTTCAGCATCCTTAATGACGGTATGGTACTCTTTTAAAAAGAATTGATTGAGTTTTTGCAGGTCCTGGTCTTCACGAGACTCTTTAAATTGACTTAAAAAACGACCTAATATATCAAAGGCTTCAATCCTTTGTTTTAATGAAAGCATGGAGCTGTTTTAATTTTAACTTTGTGGCAAAAGTAGAACAGAATATGGCGATTAAGATAACCGATGAGTGTATAAATTGTGGAGCTTGCGAGCCCGAATGTCCAAATAATGCTATTTATGAGGGTGCGCAGGAATGGCGATTCTCGGATGGGACAGGCTTAAGTGGTAAGGTTAAGCCTAAAAGCGGCGGCGAATACGACGCGGATGAGCCCCAAGAACCGGTGGACTATGACGTTTTTTATATTGTAACGGATAAGTGTACCGAATGTGTTGGATTTCATGAGGAGCCTCAGTGCGCAGAAGTTTGCCCGGTAGATTGTTGTGTTCCAGATGAGGATCATGTGGAAAGTGAAGATGAATTACTTTCTAAAAAAGCTTTCCTTCATTTAGAAGATTGATACCGAAATTAAATCATACACGTTTAAGCCTTATGAGATGGAAACTTCTGGTAGGGCTTTTTTTCTTGTCTTTCTTGTCTCATGGGCAAGAGGATTACTATCCCGATTCTTTGGCGATTTGGGGAAGGCAGAGTTTAGAGTCGCCTATTTTTAAGGTTCGGGAGCGATCCAATCAAAAGTTTTTAGAGGGGCTTAAGCAGTACCTTTCAATAGAGGGAAATTTTTTCGACCCACTTGAAGAGTGCACGAATATGCTGCGTTTGGAGAGTCCAGATGAGCGATTCGCTATCTACACTTGGCAGCGGCCCGATGCGGATTATAAGTACCAACAATTTGGTCTTATCGCAGGAGAGTTTAAAGGAGAACTTAAGCTTATTGAGCTGCATGATAAATGGGAAGACTTGCCGGATTTGGAATTTAAAAACTACCGTCCCGAGCAATGGCCAGGCGCTATTTACTACTCCATACAAAAGGTGGAAGGTGAAAAGTATGAATACCTTCTTCTAGGTTTAAATATGGGCGAGCCACTAAATCATAAGGTGGTAGAGATATTGAAGGTCGATAAAAGAGGGAGAGTTAGCTTTGGTGCCAAGCGGTTCAAGATTGATAACTTCATGGATAAGGTTTTACGCAAACCACCCATGCGCCTTGTGCTAAAATATAACTCCAAGTATTCGGCTACTGTGCGCTGGAACGAAGAGGCCGAAATGGTAATTATGGATCATCTGGCGCCGCCCGAACCCAAGATGAAAGGTCTGTATCAAATGTATGGGCCCGACTTTTCCTACGATGGTCTCTATTGGGAAGATGATTGGTACCATTTAAAAAATGGAGTAGACTTCAATACGGGTCAACAAATAGAAATTAAACCTCCTAGTCAACCGCTGGACCTTCCTAAAAAAGGTAGGGTTAATCCAGAAATCCCTGAGTAAGGGTAAAACTTGTTCCGCATTGAGTGAAAGGGGGAGTTTTTAAAATTTAACCCCTACTTAAATTGAGCCGCTTTATTAATCTTAATTTTGCAGCGCTTTTGTAAACAAAATAAAGATTCATGAAGAAGCACAATTATTCCGCGGGACCCTGTATTCTACCCCAAGAAGTATTAAAAGAAGCTTCGGCTTCGGTACTTAATTTTGATGGTTTGGATTTGTCCCTTCTCGAAATTTCGCACCGCTCTAAAAACTTTGTTTCCGTTATGGACGAAGCAGTAGCTTTGGTTAAGGAGCTGTTGGAAGTTCCCGAAGGCTATTCGGTATTGTTCCTGCAAGGTGGGGCTTCTTTAGAATTCGTGATGGTGCCTTTTAATCTTATGAAGGCTGAAGGTGGAAAAGCAGCCTATACCAATACTGGTACCTGGAGTTCGAAGGCGATTAAAGAGGCCAAGCGCCTCGGTGAGGTTGTAGAAGTAGCTTCATCCAAAGACAAAAACTTCAATTACATCCCTAAAGGCTATAGCATTCCTGAGGATGTGGATTATTTCCACTGTACTTCAAATAATACTATTTACGGTACTCAAATGAAGTCCTTCCCCGAAACTTCTGCCCTAAAGGTTTGTGATATGTCATCTGATATTTTTAGCCGTAAGATTAATGTAGCAGACTTCGATTTAATCTATGCCGGAGCTCAGAAAAATATGGGTCCCGCTGGTGCAACTTTGGTTATCGTGAAAGACGAGATTCTGGGGAAATCGGGTCGCAATATTCCTGCCTATTTGGATTACGCCACCCACATCGACAAAGAGTCCATGTTTAATACGCCTCCTGTATTTTCGGTATACGTTTCCATGCTAACCCTTCGCTGGTTAAAAGGTATTGGTGGTGTTGCCGAGATGGAGAAGATCAATCAGGCGAAAGCAGATTTACTATACAATGAAATCGATCGCAACTCGAAGTTCTATGGCACGGCTGCGACCGAAGATCGTTCGAATATGAATGCTTGTTTCTTAGCTCACGAGGGTGCGGATACGGCCAAGTTTGATGAGATGTGGAAAGCGGCGGGAATTAGTGGCATCAACGGACACCGTTCGGTAGGAGGCTACCGTGCCAGCATGTACAACGCCCTTCCGCTGGAAAGTGTACAAGCTTTAGTAGATGTAATGCAAGCTTTTGAAAAATTATAGAAATGGTTAAGATTTTAGCAAACGACGGAATCTCAAAAAGTGGTCAAGAAGCTCTTGAAGCAGCAGGCTACGAAGTTGATACTACAACGGTAGCTCAGGAGCGTTTAGCGGAGCATATCAATGAAAATAAGGTGGACGTTTTATTAGTTCGTTCGGCCACGAAGGTTCGTAAAGACCTTATTGATGCCACCAAAGGCAATTTAAAGTTTGTTGGCCGTGGTGGCGTTGGTGTGGATAATATCGATGTAGACTACGCTCGCGAACAGGGGATGATCGTTCAAAACACTCCAGCGGCTAGTACCCGCTCGGTAGCAGAATTGGTATTTGCACACTTAAGCGGAATGGTACGATTCTTATTTGACTCGAACCAGCAAATGCCTTTAGAAGGCGAAACCCAATTTAAGGCGCTCAAGAAAAATTATTCTGCTGGTTCCGAATTGATGGGTAAAACCATCGGTATTATCGGTTTCGGCCGCATTGGTCAAGAAGTGGCCAAGATTGCTTTCGGTTACGGCATGAATGTTATGGCGGTTGATCCTTATGTGGAAGAAGCAGAGGTGAAATTGTCCTTCTTTGATGGTCAATCGCTTAGCTTTAAAGTGAAGCCTCAAAGTATGGATGAGGTTTTAGCCAAGTCCGATTTCATTTCGGTGCATATCGCAGGGGCCCAAAAGGCTTTAATTGGAAAAGCTGAAATCGAGAAGATGAAGGATAATGCCGGTATTGTAAATACCGCACGTGGTGGAGTTGTTGATGAGGTAGCTTTAATGGAGGCCTTAGATAGCGGAAAATTGAAATATGCAGGTTTAGACGTTTTTGAAAACGAGCCAACTCCCGCAATGAAAGTTTTAATGAGTCCTTATACTTCTTTAAGCCCGCACATTGGTGCGGCTACTTTAGAAGCCCAAGACCGTATTGGAACCGAAATGGCAGATCATATTATTGCTGCCGCAAAGGGCTGGTAAAAGCATAAATACCAAGAAAAAATCCCGACCTCTAGGAGCGTCGGGATTTTTTTATGTTGTTAAGAGGCTTATTCTTTTAGGAAGCGATCACTTAGAACAGCGCCTTTGGCATTGCGAGCCTCGATAAGGTAAAGCCCTTTTTGAAGATCCTGTAATTGAATTTCGATTGACTCAGTTTTGCCTTCGAAACTCTTCATTAAAAGACCACTTAGACTGTAAATTTTAACGGTTTCAATAATTTCTTCCGACTCAACGCGAAGCTTATCGTCGACTATTGAAGGGTACAGGTCCCAAGATGCATTTTGATCAAACTCCTCTTGACCAATCAAGGCCGAACCTGTATTTCCTACCGTAATGAAACTATTAAAGTTAGTTTCAAAGGCTACACTTTTAATGTGTAATTCGGTGTTGCTTTTTAATTCCATAAGCATCCAACCGTAGAAGTAATTGTTACCGGTCTTAAAACGAAGACCAATAAAGAATTCGTTGTTACCGGCTAAGTCACGGCCCGTGCTAGAAGCAATGGTTTCGGTGGCTCCAAGGGCTCCCCAGTTTTTAGAGGCGTCTATAATTTTAGCAATGAATAGTAATTCGGGGTAGCTACTATGAGTTCCGCTCCCAAGAGCGAACTCTAAATCTGGACCTGTAACGGTAAGGTTGTAATTCGAAGCACTTCCGGTTAGGTTAAAGGTTATGTCATCAACTGCATCACCATCTAAATCAAAAGCCAAGGCAGGGTCATTGAGCTTTAAAACTTTGTCTGGATTAAAGTTTTGATATTGAATTGCGGCATGGCTTACAGAGCTTAAGGCCAAAATGCTAAATAAAGCGGGTAGTAATCTTTTCATCGTTAATGTTTATAAGGAATCTGCAAATTAGAGTATTCATCATGGATTTACTAAATAGAGTAACTGCTTTTATTAAGATGGTTTAAGTGATGATAACCAGATATTTATGGATTATTTGTTTGTATCTGAGCATGGAGAGTTTTCTGGGAATTAGCCCAAACCGGAGCTAGGAATTCAGATATTCTTGTCGTTTTTGATTGCAAGAGATGACTTAGCTTTGTCCGATGACGTCGAAGATTCTTTTTATTGCCCCCTTTGAAAATGGCTTTATCCGAAAGGATCGGGAGATTCTTGCGTCTAAGTTTAGGCTGAAAAGTCAAACCTTAAATTGGAAAAGGAAAACAGCGATTCCTTTTTACTTCTTGCTTCAAGCCTTGTTTGTGATTCGACATGCTCGGCGAGCTAAAGCAATCTTAATTCAATTTGGTGGAATGTGGGGCGTGGTACCTGCTTTTATGGGGTCTTTGTTAAAAGTACCTATTTATGTAGTTCTTCATGGAACCGACGTGGCCAGCTTACCGCATTATGGATATGGTAGTTTGAGGTCTACCTTGGTTAAAAAATCTTGCGCATACTTGTATCGGAAGGCGCATACATTATTGCCGGTTAGTTCTTCTTTAGTAGAGGTTTATAATGATTATAATGCGTGGGATCGGGAGCAAGGATTACGGTTTCATTTTCCGGATTTGAAGTTCCATCATCAGGTAATTCCAAATGGATTAAGCACCGAACTATGGGAGTTGCCGACTCCCATTTCTCGAGAGCCTAATCGCTTTATAGCTGTGTTTAATGATGCTCAATTTCAACTTAAGGGTGGGGATTTAATTCTCGCTGCGGCAAAAGCACTTCCTCATTGTCAATTTTATGTCGCCGG
>CBFHRN010000034.1:0-23004 GCA_965658275.1 Croceimicrobium sp. | reverse complement strand
TAATGCCTGCACGCCGCGCATACCGCCGTAAAGCTGACTAATCTTAACCTCACCTACAACTTTATCACCATGAGCTGCTAAGAAGTCTTTGATTTCTTTAGCTGCTGGAGCAATTTTAGTCGAAAAGTGTTGTTTCAAATTTTCCATTGAGAGGTTTAATTTTTATTTTTTTATGTACTTAAAGTTCTTACCGAGGTATTTAGCGCTTTCGCCCAAAATCTCCTCGATACGCAGAAGCTGATTGTACTTAGCCATTCGGTCACTTCTAGAAGCAGAACCGGTTTTAATCTGCCCCGTGTTTAAAGCTACGGCCAAATCTGCAATAGTAGCATCTTCAGTTTCGCCACTACGATGACTCATAACACAAGTCATATTGTTAGCTTGAGCTAAGCTCACGGTTTCTATCGTTTCTGTTAGTGTTCCAATCTGGTTCACTTTAATTAAAACAGAATTGGCTGCATTTTGATCGATACCTTGTTGAACTCTTTCAACATTTGTTACAAACAAATCGTCTCCTACTAGTTGAACCTTGTCACCAATGGCCTCATTGAGTTTGGTCCATGCAGCCCAATCATCCTCATGCAAACCATCTTCAATAGAAATAATAGGGTATTTGCTCACCCAATCACTCCAATATCCAACCATCTCATCGCTGCTGCGCTTGCTGCCGTCGCTAAAATGATAATGCTTGTCTTCAGCGTTATAAAATTCACTAGCTGCTGCATCCATGGCAATCCAGATATCTTCCCCTGCTTTGAAGCCGGCCTTATCAATCGCTAGTAAAACGGTTTCAATGGCTTCTTCGTTGGATTGGATATTTGGCGCAAAGCCTCCTTCATCGCCTACATTGGTGCTGTAACCTTTGTCTTTTAATACTTTCTTTAAGTGGTGGAAAATTTCCGTTCCCCAGCGCAGTCCTTCCGAAAAAGAACTGGCTCCGAATGGCATAACCATAAACTCCTGAAAGTCAATGGCATTATCCGCATGCTCTCCCCCATTTAAAATGTTCATCATAGGTACCGGTAGCGTACGAGCATTAACACCTCCTACATAATTGTATAAAGTCTGCCCAGTCTCCTCCGCAGCAGCTTTGGCAACAGCTAATGAAACTGCCAACATCGCATTAGCGCCTAATTTGGCTTTGTTTGGAGTACCATCCAATTCGATCATTCTTGCATCTATCGCCGATTGATCCTCTACGTACATGCCTAGTATTTCGGGAGCAATAATTTCATTGACATTGCTCACCGCTTTACGCACTCCTTTTCCCATCCACTCATCTCCACCATCGCGCAGCTCTACAGCCTCATGCACTCCAGTAGAAGCACCTGAAGGAACTGCGGCACGACCGAATGAACCATTTTCGGTAATAACATCAACCTCTACCGTAGGGTTACCTCGGCTATCAAGGATTTGGCGTGCGTGAATTCCAGAAATTATTGACATAATTATTTGGTTTTATGTTGTTTGATTTGATCTACAAATTGATCGAATAAATATTCAGAGTCATGAGGTCCAGGAAAGGCCTCTGGGTGATATTGAACGCTACTTACAGGCTTCTCTTTTAAACGCAAGCCCTGCACGCCATCATCATTAAGATGACGATGGGTTAACTCAACCGCCTGATTCTCCTCGATGGCATCCATACTAACTACGAAACCATGATTTTGGGTGGTTATTTCACCTTTTCCGTTTAGAACATTAAGAACCGGATGATTAATTCCGCGATGTCCCTGATGCATTTTATAAGTATGAAGGCCTTGCGAAATCGCAATCAACTGATGCCCTAAGCAAATGCCGAATACAGGATAACCCGAATTAACCATATCATTCACAATAGCCACCGTATTCTGCATGGCAGCAGGATCACCTGGACCATTGGAAATGAATAGCCCGTCAGGATTCCAAGCCTTCATTTCTTCTAAGCTTGTATCCATTGGGAATACCTTCATGTAACAACCGCGGCTTGCAAAATGACGTAAGATATTCAGTTTCACACCTAGGTCTAAAACTGCCAATTTATGCTCTGCTCCTTCATCTCCAAAGAAAAAGGGCTCCTTGGTAGCGACTTTGGATGACAACTCCAATCCTTCCATCGATGGAACCTCTGCCAATTTTGACTTAAGCGCATCCAAATCTTCCGTCTCGGTACTTACAATAGCGTTCATCGCTCCTTTACTGCGGATATGACGAACCAAGGCCCTTGTATCTACATCAGCAATAACTAGCTTGCCATTATCCTCAAAGTATTTCAGCAGTGAGCTCTTTGCGCCGGGACGACTGTGGTAGTAACTAAAATTCTTGCAGATTAAGCCAGCAATTTTAATAGAGTCAGACTCAACTTCATCCTCTTTAACCCCATAGTTTCCTATATGAGCATTGGTGGTGACCATAATTTGGCCATAGTAACTGGGATCCGTAAAGATCTCCTGATAGCCGGTCATACCGGTATTAAAGCAAATTTCGCCAGTTGAAGTACCTTCTATCCCCACCGATCGACCCCAAAATACGGTGCCATCAGCTAAGATTACTACTGCCTTTTTTCTTGATGTGTTGGTCATGGTGTAAAAAACTTTTCAAAGTTAAGCCCAAAAGCTATCAGACACAAAAAAAGGGATAAGAACTAATGCCCTTATCCCTTTCTATTATTCAATCGAAAACAATTATTCTCCTTTCTTGCTTTCGTCTTCTTCTTTAGCCTCCTCAGCAGGAGCTTCCTCCGCCTTAGTTTCCTCAGCTACTGGAGCCTCGTCTTGAGTTTCCTCAACCGCTGGAGCTTCTTCTACTGTTTCCGCAACAGGAGCTTCCTCCTTCACTTCTTCCACAGGAGCATCTGCCTTTGGTGCTGCTTTTTTGCTACCACCACGACGGCGACGAGATTTCTTCGCTTCTTCTTTCGCATTAGTGTAGATTTCGTTGAAGTCAACTAATTCAATCATACACATTTCTGCATTATCACCTAATCGAGTTCCAGTTTTTATGATACGGGTGTATCCACCTGGACGATCACCTACCTTTGCAGCTACTTCGCGGAACAATTCTGTTACACTGTTCTTGTTGCGTAGGTAAGAGAATACTACACGACGGTTATGCGTAGTATCATTCTTTGATTTGGTAATAAGAGGTTCAACAAATAGCTTAAGAGCTTTAGCCTTGGCTACTGTTGTATTGATACGCTTATGCTCGATTAAGCTATTGGCCATATTGGACAACATCGCTTTACGATGGGAAGCTGTTCTACCGAGATGATTAATTTTCTTTCCGTGTCTCATCGGTTACTAGTCCTTGTCTAATTTGTATTTAGAAATATCCATACCGAAGGTCAATCCTTTGCCTTCAACCAACTCATCTAATTCGGTGAGTGATTTCTTACCAAAGTTGCGGAACTTCATCAAATCGCTCTTGGTGTAGGTTACTAAGTCACCAAGGGTATCTACTTCAGCAGCTTTAAGACAATTTAATGCACGAACCGAAAGATCCATGTCTACCAATTTCGTCTTAAGCAACTGACGCATGTGAAGAATTTCTTCATCATAGCGATCCGCTTCATTTCCTGCCTCTTCTTCTAGAGAGATCTTTTCATCACTTACCAACATAAAGTGCTGAATAAGGATTTTAGCAGCTTCAGTTAGCGCCTTTTTAGGATGAATACTACCATCTGTAGTAATGTCCAAGATCAACTTTTCGAAGTCGGTTTTTTGCTCTACCCGGTAATTTTCAATGCTGTATTTTACATTCTTAATAGGAGTGTAAATAGCATCTACCGCGATGGTTCCGATAGGATCTCCGCTTTTCTTATTTTCTTCCGCTGGAACATAACCACGACCTTTTTCAATCGTGATATCCATTGAAATATTCACAGATGGATCTAAGTTACAGATCACCAAGTCTGGATTGAGTACCTGGAAAGCGCTTGCAAACTTACCGATATCTCCGGCAGTTAAGCGTTCCTGACCACTAATGCTAACATTGATTTTCTCATCTTCACTTTCCTCAATCTGACGTCGGAAACGCACTTGCTTAAGATTTAAGATGATTTCTGTAACATCCTCAACCACTCCTTTAATGGTAGAGAACTCGTGATCTACACCTTCGATACGTACGGCAGTAATTGCGAAACCTTCTAAAGAAGAAAGTAATACGCGGCGCAAAGCATTACCCACCGTTAGTCCGTAACCGGGCTCCAAAGGCCTGAACTCAAACTGACCATCGGTGTCGGTCGCGTGGTTCATGATAACCTGATCAGGCTTCTGGAAATTTAAAATCGCCATAGGGGTAGGGATTAAGATTATTAATTATTTAGAGTACAATTCTACGATTAGCTGCTCCTTGATGTTCTCAGGGATTTGCGCTCTCATAGGTACGCTCAAAACCTTGCCGCTGTGAGATGACTCATTCCACTCTAACCACTCTAAAGGTTCTTTGCGAGTTGATAGCGCATCACTGATCACTTGAAGGGATTTTGACTTTTCACGAATTGCGATTACATCAGTCGTCTTTACGTGATAAGATGGGATATTTAATACCTCACCATTAACTGTGATATGACGGTGACCTACCAACTGACGTGCAGCACGACGAGTAGGAGCAATACCTAAACGGTATACGATGTTGTCTAAACGAGACTCACATAACTGAAGTAATACCTCACCAGTAATACCTTTTGCACGTGAAGCTTTATCGAACATGTTCGCAAATTGACGCTCCAAAATACCGTAGGTATACTTAGCTTTTTGCTTTTCAGCTAATTGAATAGCATACTCAGACTTCTTCCCGCGACGACGGTTTGGACCATGTTGACCGGGAGGGTAGTTTTTTCTTTCTAAAGCACGATCAGGACCGAAAATAGGGTCTTGAAATTTACGTGCGATCTTTGAAACGGGGCCTGTATATCTAGCCATTACTTATTAATCTAAATAGATTATTAAACTCTTCTTCTTTTCGGTGGACGACATCCATTGTGTGGAATTGGAGTAACATCAACAATTTCCGTTACCTCTACACCACTGTTATGGATACTACGAATCGCCGATTCACGGCCATTACCTGGTCCTTTTACGTAAACCTTAACTTTCTTAAGGCCATACTCAGCTGCTTTGGTAGCACAATCTTCTGCTGCCATTTGAGCAGCGTAAGGAGTGTTCTTTTTAGAACCGCGGAATCCCATTTTACCGGCACTAGACCATGAGATAACCTGACCACGGGTATTCGTAAGCGAGATAATAATGTTGTTAAAAGAAGCATTAATGTGGGCCTCACCCGCCGCTTCTACTACAACTTTACGCTTTTTGCTTGCTTTTGCTTGCTTCTTTGCCATAATGCGTCAAATATTATTTAGTAGCCTTCTTCTTGTTGGCAACAGTTTTTCTACGTCCCTTGCGAGTACGAGAGTTATTCTTGGTACGCTGACCACGCAATGGCAGTCCGGCACGATGACGAATACCACGGTTACAACCGATATCCATCAAGCGTTTAATATTCAACTGAATTTCTGAACGAAGCTCCCCTTCCACCTTAAAAGTATCAGAAATGATACCGCGGATTGTGGTTAACTGATCGTCGTCCCAGTCGCTTACTTTAATGTTTGGATCAATTCCGGCTTCCGTTAGGATTTTCTCGGCACGGCTCTGACCAATACCAAAAATGTAAGTTAGGCCAATAACGCCACGCTTATTTTTTGGTAAATCTATTCCTGCAATTCTCGCCATATCAGTTAGCTATTAACCTTGTCGTTGTTTGAATTTGGGATTCTTCTTGTTGATTACGTACAATCTGCCTTTGCGTCGTACAATTTTGCAGTCTGCACTTCTCTTTTTTAATGATGCTCTTACTTTCATAATATTAGTACCGGTAAGTAATACGTCCTTTAGTTAGATCATAGGGAGACATTTCCAATTTCACCTTATCTCCAGGTAAAAGTTTAATGTAGTTCATGCGCATTTTTCCAGAAATATGGGCCGTAATAACGTGTCCGTTTTCTAGCTCTACACGGAACATTGCATTACTTAATGCTTCTACAATAGTGCCGTCTTGTTCGATTGCTGATTGCTTCGCCATAATAAATGCTCCTTAGAAAGCGCTAACCGCTCTTCCCTTTAACTTTCCATTTTTCATTAAACCATCGTAATGACGATTTAATAAATAACTTTCAATTTGTTGCAAAGTGTCTAATACCACACCTACCATAATCAACAGACTGGTTCCGCCGTAGAAATAGGCAAACTGAGTATTAACACCTGCACTCATCGCAAACGCTGGTAAGATTGCTAGGATCGCCAAGAAAATAGATCCAGGTAAAGTGATACGCGATAATACCGTATCTAAAAACTCGGCGGTAGCCTTACCAGGCTTAATTCCTGGTACAAAACCTCCATTGCGCTTTAAGTCCTCTGCCATTTGATTTGTATTTACCTGAATCGCGGTGTAGAAATAGGTAAATAGAATGATAAGAACGGCAAACACGAAGTTGTACCAAAAACCTTGGATGTCAGAGAACATAGAAACCAACCAAGTTGCATTTCCTGTTTCTAAACCACTATAAGATAGAACGGTGATAGGAATGAACATAATTGCTTGCGCAAATATGATAGGCATTACCCCAGCCGCGTTCACCTTTAAAGGAATATACTGGCGTGCCATATTACCCGTGAAGGTTCGGCCACCAGTGGTTCGTTTGGCGTATTGTACCGGTACTCTGCGCACCGCCTGTACTAAACCAACCGATAAAAGAATAACAATTAATAAGGCTGCAATTTCTACCACAAATAACACTAAACCACCTCCAGAACGATCCATCTTGGAAACAAGCTCCTGGAAGAAGGCCTGAGGTAAACTGGCGATAATTCCCACCATAATAAGTAAAGAAATACCATTGCCAATTCCCTTATCTGTAATACGCTCACCAAGCCACATTGCGAAAACGGTTCCTGCTGTTAGTACAACGATACTCTGAGACCAGAATAGCTGCGGGTTAATATTAACCGCAACCCCTTGAGACATAATATTAGCAATGTAGCCAGGCGCTTGAGCCATTGTAATACCGATAGTCAGTAAACGCGTAATCTGATTTAATTTGCGTCGACCACTCTCACCTTCTTTTTGCATCTTTTGAATAGAAGGAACTGCCATCCCGAGTAACTGAATTACAATGCTCGCAGAGATGTAAGGCATGATACCTAATGCTAAGATCGATGCATTAGAAAATGCCCCACCAGTAAAGGCATCAAGAATGCCAATCAAACCACCATCAGCTTGAGATTGCAAACCAGTTAGGCTTTCAGTATCAATACCTGGAAGTACTACGTTAGAACCTAAGCGATAAATAAGCAAAAGACCTAAGGTTAAAAGAATCTTTTCCCTTAACTCGTCGATTGCCCAGATATTCTTGATCGTATCAATAAATCGCTTCATGATTCTAATTATAGCGTTTTAGCCTCGCCACCTTGAGCTTCGATTGCTGCTTTAGCAGAAGCTGAGAAGGCATGTGCTTCAATAGTCAATTTTACTTTTAACTCACCGCGACCTAAAATCTTCACTAGATCCTTTTTAGCAACAAGACCGTTATCAATAAGATCCTGCATAGCTACTGTATCCTTCACTTTACCATTATCAGCTAAAGTTTGGATAGCATCTAAGTTAATACCATTGTACTCTACACGGTTTGGGTTCGTGAAACCAAATTTTGGAACACGACGTTGTAAAGGCATTTGACCACCTTCGAAACCGATTTTCGACTTGTAACCACTACGCGACTTGGCACCTTTGTGACCGCGAGTAGAGGTACCACCATGACCAGATCCTTCACCGCGTGCTATACGCTTAGTGCTTTTTACTGACCCGTCAGCTGGTTTAAGATTGTTTAAGCTCATCTTTATTATTCTAAAATTGCTTAGTTCAATTCTTCAACTTCAAGTAAGTGCGCAACCTTACGCACCATACCAAGAATCTGTGGAGTCGCCTCATGCTCTACCACTTGATTCATTTTACGCAAACCTAAAGCAGCGAGGGTACGCTTCTGATCTTCAGGACGGTTGATTTTACTGCGAACTTGTTTAACTCTAATCTTAGACATGAATCAAATCTTAACCGTTAAATACTTTGTCAACGGTAATACCGCGAGTTTTAGCAATAGTTCCAGCATCACGCAGGGATAGTAAAGCATCAAAAGTTGCTTTAACCACGTTGTGAGGATTCGAAGAACCTTTTGACTTTGCTAATACATCGTGTACACCGCAGCTTTCCAATACTGCACGCATCGCACCACCTGCAATTACTCCGGTACCATTTGAAGCAGGACGTAAGAAAACGCGCGCACCACCAAATTTACCGTTTTGCTCATGTGGAATCGTGTTTTTAACTAAAGGAATACGAACTAAGTTTTTCTTGGCATCTTCGATACCTTTCTGAATCGCTTCAGAAACCTCTTTACTTTTTCCTAATCCATAGCCAGCAACACCTTTCTCATCTCCTACAACAACGATTGCAGAAAATCCGAAGGTACGACCACCTTTAGTTACCTTAGTTACACGCTGGATACCTACTACACGGTCGGTTAATTCCAAGCCACTAGGCTTTACTCGTTGAATATTTTTATGTCCTTTAATCATAAGGCTTCCTTAAAATTTTAAACCACCTTCACGTGCACCTTCGGCTAAAGCCTTAACACGACCATGGTATAAATAACCACCGCGATCGAAAGCGCATTGTTCAACACCAGCATCACCGGCTTTTTTAGCTAAGGCCACACCAACTGCTTTAGCTACATCGGTTTTGGTTCCTTCCTTTGCAATCACCTTATCCATAGAGGATGCAGCTGCTAAAGTCTTTCCGCTAACGTCATCAATTAACTGAGCGTAAATCTCTTTGTTGGAACGGAAAATAGAAAGACGAGGAATCTGAGCGTCACCGTTAACTTTCTTGCGAATTCTACCACGAATTCTAGTTCTTCTTTGCGTTTTAGTAAGTGCCATCTCTTAATTATTTGCTAGCAGTTTTACCGGCTTTTCTACGGATGTATTCGCCTACATAGCGAACACCTTTACCTTTGTAAGGCTCGGGCTTGCGGAAAGAACGAATCTTAGCCGCAACCATTCCTAAAAGCTGCTTATCATGACTCTTTAACTCGACAATTGGGTTTTTACCTTTTTCAGATACTGTATTTATCTGAATCTCTTGAGGTAACTCGATCACAATATTGTGCGAATAACCTAAAGATAAGTCAAGGCGCTGACCCTGATTTGAAGCACGATATCCTACCCCTACTAACTCTAATTTTTTCTCAAAGCCAGTAGAAACACCTTGCACCATGTTATTGATCAATGAACGATACAATCCGTGGTCGGCGCGGGTTTGCTTCTCTTCGTTATTGCGAACTACTCTAATTTCAGAACCTTCAACCTCTATGTTGATATTCTCAGAAATGCTTTGTTGTAGCTCACCTAATTTACCCTTCACGGTAACCACACCGTCATTGAATTTTACTTCAACGCCAGCTGGGATAGTAATGGGGGAATTTCCTACTCGTGACATCTTCTAATTTTTAGTATACGTAGCAAAGTACTTCGCCACCTACATTTTCTTTACGGGCTTGCTTATCGGTCATCACTCCTTTGGAAGTAGACACGATTGCGACACCTAAACCATTGATAACGCGAGGTAACTCGGCACTACCGCGGTAGGTACGCAAACCTGGCTTACTGACACGCTTTAAGGAGCGGATAGCAGGCTCGTTGGTAATTTTATCATACTTCAAGGCAATCTTGATGGTTCCCTGAGGACCATTATCCTCAACCTTATGGTTTAAGATAAAACCTTGATCTTGTAGAATTCGGGTAATCTCCGTCTTCAGGTTTGAAGCTGGGATTTCTACGATTTTGTGTCCCGCCATGATGGCGTTACGAACCCGATTCAAATAATCTGCAATTGGATCTGTAATCATCGCTAATCTAATTTACCAACTGGCTTTTTTAACACCTGGGATCAATCCCGCATTGGCCATTTCTCTAAAGGTTACCCTCGATACACCAAATTGACGCATATAACCACGTGGGCGTCCAGTCAATTTACAACGGTTGTGCATACGCACAGGAGAAGCATTCTTAGGAAGCTTTTGCAAAGCTTCGTAGTCACCTGCCTCCTTTAAGGCAGCACGCTTCTCCGCGTACTTGGCTACCATTTTTTCACGTTTGCGCTCGCGCGCTTTCATTGATTCTTTAGCCATAATCTATTTTTTGAAGGGTAGTCCAAAATGTTTTAACAACGCGAATGCTTCTTTATCGGTATCAGCGGTAGTCACAAATGTGATGTCCATACCAGTAATGCGATTCACTTTATCAATATCAATCTCTGGGAAAATAATCTGCTCGGTGATACCTAGAGTGTAGTTACCGCGACCATCAAAACCATTGTTTTTAATTCCGCTAAAGTCACGGATACGTGGTAATGCCGACCATAATAAACGCTCTAAGAATTCAAACATCTGGTTGCCACGCAAAGTAACCTTCGCACCAATTGGCATTCCTTTACGGAGTTTGAAGTTCGAGATATCTTTCTTCGAGTAAGTAACTACTGCTTTCTGCCCAGCAATAGAAGTCATTTGCTCTACAGCTTGATCTACAAGTTTCTTGTCACCTGTAGCATCGCCAACACCTTGAGAGATAACAATCTTTTGCAGACGAGGAACTTCCATTCGGTTTTTATAACCGAATTCTTCCGTCAAAGCCGCAATGATTTGCTCTTGGTATTTGTCCTTTAATTTGGTAGAAAAGTCCATTACTTAATAATCTCTTGAGTTTTCTTTGAGTATCGAACCAAATTCCCATTTTCATCAGCCTTACGACCAATGCGAGTGGGCTTGCCAGTGCTAGGATCCACTAACATTAATTTAGAAACATAAATTGGAGCCTCAGTCTCTTCGATTCCACCCTGTGGATTAGTCGCACTAGGCTTTTGATGTTTCTTCACTACGTTAATTCCTTCAACAATAGCTTTACCTTTCTTGGGAAGCATTTCCAAAACCGTTCCTTCCTTGCCTTTGTCTTCGCCGGAAAGTACGATTACCTTGTCTCCTTTTTTAATATGAAACTTTGCCATTGTTAATCCTTTATAGCACCTCTGGCGCTAGTGATACAATTTTCATGTACTGTTTGTCGCGTAATTCACGAGCAACTGGACCAAATACACGGGTACCGCGCATTTCGTTCTGAGCGTTTAACAATACGCAAGCATTGTCATCGAAACGGATGTAAGATCCGTCAGGGCGACGCACTTCCTTTTTGGTACGTACCACTACCGCCTTAGACACTTGTCCTTTCTTAGCGTTACCAGAAGGTGTAGATTCCTTAATGGTCACTACAATTCTATCGCCAACAGAAGCGTAACGGCGACCAGTACCTCCTAACACGCGGATCACTAAAACTTCCTTGGCTCCAGTGTTATCCGCTACTTTTAGTCGTGATTCTTGTTGTACCATCGCTTACTTAGCCCTTTCAATGATTTCTACTAATCTCCAGTTCTTGGTTTTGCTCAAAGGACGAGTTTCCATAATACGAACAGTGTCGCCAATATTACAGTCATTCGTCTCATCGTGAGCATGAAACTTTTTGGTAGTTTTAATAAACTTACCATACATCGGGTGCATTTGCTTTTTCTCAACCGCAACCACGATGGACTTATCCATCTTATTGCTGGTTACGATCCCGACACGTTCCTTACGCAAGTTTCTTTTGTGTTCCATTTGAAACAAATCTTATTAAGATCCTGATTAGGAACGAGCGCGGAGCTCAGTTTCCAATCGTGCGATCGTCTTTCTTTTAAATTTCAACTCCATGGGATTTTCCAATGGGGAAATGTGATGAGCCATACGTAATTTGTCGTAGCTGATCTTTTCCTCTGAAATAGCCTCGCTAATTTCTTGCGTAGTCATTTCTTTGATAACAGATGCCTTCATCTTTCTAATCTAATTAGGCACCGGTATAATCCCGGCGGGTGATAAACTTACATTTCACAGGAAGCTTTTGTGCTGCTAAGCGCAAAGCCTCTTTTGCAATCTCTTGGTCAACACCGTCCAACTCGAACAAAATACGTCCAGGACGAACAACTGCTACCCAATGATCTAAAGCACCTTTACCTTTACCCATACGTACTTCCGCTGGTTTCTTGGTAATAGGCTTATCGGGAAAAATGCGAATCCAAAGCTGTCCTTCACGCTTCATGTAACGCGTCGCAGCAATACGAGCGGCCTCAATCTGACGTGAAGTGATAAACACTGAATCCATAGCTTTTAAACCGAAACTTCCGAAAGACATTTCAGCACCGCGTTGGGCATTACCCTTCATACGGCCTTTAAACTGCTTTCTATGTTTTGTCTTTTTAGGTTGTAACATCTTTCAATAATTTAAGCTATCGCTTATTATTTTCTTTTTCTTCTGTTACGTGCGCCACCTGCGTTTCCGCCCTGGCTACCAGATTTCTTGGCAGCACCGAATGGATTGCTTAGATCGCGTTTACCGTATACTTCGCCTTTCATGATCCACACTTTAATTCCCAAGCGTCCATAAGTTGTATGGGCTTCAGATAAAGCATAATCAATATCGGCGCGGAAAGTGTGTAACGGAGTACGTCCATCTTTATACATTTCAGAACGTGCCATTTCCGCACCATTTAGACGTCCAGAAACCATGATCTTGATTCCTTCAGCACCCATACGCATCGAAGCTGCAATAGCCATTTTCACAGCACGACGGTAAGAGATACGTCCCTCAATTTGGCGTGCGATAGAATCGGCAACCAATTTGGCATCTAATTCAGGACGTTTGATCTCGAAGATGTTAATCTGAACTTCTTTATTAGTGAGCTTTTTAAGCTCTTCTTTCAACTTATCGACCTCTTGTCCACCTTTACCGATGATAATACCAGGACGACTGGTAGTAATAGTTACGGTAACTAGTTTTAAAGTACGTTCGATAATGATTCGACTTACACTGGCTTTGGCAAGACGAGCGTACAAGTAATTACGGATTTTGGCATCTTCCGCAATCTTGTCGCCATAATCACGACCACCATACCAGTTGCTGTCCCAGCCGCGGATAAATCCTAATCGATTTCCTATTGGATTAGTCTTCTGTCCCATGCGGTTATTCGTTTGTTTCGTTAGATTCTACAGTAGATTCCTCAGCACGAGCATCTACCACTACAGTCACGTGATTACTACGCTTGCGAATGCGATGAGCGCGACCCTGAGGAGCCGGCTGAATACGCTTCAACATACGCGCGGAATCAACTTTAATTTCTGAAATATAAAGCGCTGCATCCTCGATACGAGCTCCTTCATTCTTTTGCTCCCAGTTATTGATTGCAGAAAGAATTAATTTCTCCATCGGAATACTGGCATGCTTAGGACTATTCTTCAATAAGAATAAGGCCTTTTCTACGTCCATACCGCGTACCATATCCGCTAGCAAACGCATTTTGCGAGGGCTTGTTGGATAATTGCGCAACTGAGCGCTCGCTACGTTTTCACGCGCTACTTTATTCGCTTCAGCTCTAAGTCTTTTTCTAGATCCCATATCTTAAATCTTAGCGCTTTCCTTTATCTTTTTTATTACCACCGTGCCCACGGAAAGTACGAGTAAGAGCAAATTCACCGAATTTGTGCCCTACCATGTTCTCAGTTACGAAAACAGGAACAAAAGTTCTACCGTTATGCACTGCTATGGTCTGCCCCACCGCTTCAGGAAAAATCATGGATGCACGAGAATAAGTCTTAATAACCGACTTCTTTCCGCTTTCCACATTCGCCAATACACGCTTTTCCAGCTTATGGTGAATAAAAGGACCTTTCTTTAATGATCTCGCCATAGCTTAATTACTTTTTACGTCTTTCAATGATATACTTGTTGGACTCTTTCTTCGGAGTACGGGTCTTGTAACCCTTAGCAGGAACACCAGTACGTGAACGTGGATGACCACCGCTCGCGCGACCTTCACCACCACCCATGGGGTGATCCACTGGGTTCATAGCTACACCACGTACGCGAGGACGACGACCTAACCAACGGCTACGACCAGCTTTACCGCTGCGCTCCAATTGGTGATCAGAGTTCCCAATCGCTCCGATGGTAGCTTTACAAGTAATAAGAATCATACGAGTCTCACCACTAGGTAACTTGATAATCGCGTACTTACCATCACGTGCTGCTAATTGCGCAAATGCACCAGCAGAACGAGCAATAATTGCTCCCTGACCTGGACGCATTTCAATACCACTAATCACAGTACCTAATGGAATATCCGATAAGAACAAAGTGTTACCAATTTCAGGAGTAGCTTCAGAACCACTCATTACCTTCTGACCAACTTGTAAGCCATTAGGAGCAATGATGTAGCGCTTCTCACCGTCTGCATATACCAACAAAGCCACACGAGCTGAACGGTTAGGATCATACTCGATGGACTTTACAGTTGCAGGTATACCATCTTTATCACGCTTGAAATCGATTACACGATATTTCTTCTTGTGACCACCGCCAATTTGACGCATGGTCATTTTACCTGTATTGTTACGTCCGCCCGACTTTGACTTCCCTTTTACAAGAGACTTCTCAGGCTTGCTGGCGGTTACAGTTTCAAACTGACCTACAACCTTAAAACGCTGTCCGGGAGTAACCGGATTTAATTTACGTACAGCCATAATTAAATTTCGCTATAGAGGTCAATAGTTTCACCACTGCGAACTTCCACAATGGCTTTCTTATACTTACCAGTGTTTCCACGGCTAATACCAGTTTTGGTGTAGCGGAACTTGCGCTTACCTGGCATTACCATTGTGCGTACACTTTCTACGTTTACACCGTAAAGCTCTTCCACCGCCTTGCGGATTTCAACCTTATTGGCATCTACCGCAACTTCAAATGCAAAGCGATTCATCTCTTCGCTGTCCGCGGTCGCCTTTTCGGTGATGATTGGTTTAATCAAAATGCCCATGGTCTACTTTCTTAAAACAGTTTCAAGCTTTTCTAATGAATCTTCAGTTAAAACCACTGTTTGTGCATTCAAAACAGCGTAAGTGTTTATCTCTGAAGCAGTTAGAACATTAGAACCCTTAAAATTTCGGGACGACAAATATACAGCTTTATTTGACTCACCAAGCACTACCAAAGATTTTTTGTCTTGAAGCCCTAACGCGGTTAGGATTTGCAAGTAATTTTTGGTGCTAGGAGCCTCCATACTTAAGCTTTCTAGTACTACGATATTGCTTTCAGCAGCCTTCTGACTTAAAGCAGAACGACGAGCCAAAGCTTTTAACTTCTTGTTAAGTTTAAAACCGTAGTTGCGAGGACGTGGACCAAATACAGTACCACCACCACGTTGAACTGGACTCTTTAAAGAACCTACACGTGCATTACCTGTTCCCTTTTGACGGAAGAACTTCTTGGTAGTACGAGACACCTCGGCACGCTCCTTGGCCTTGTGAGTACCTTGACGCTGATTGGCCAAATACTGCTTAACATCTAAGTATAAAGCATGATCATTAGGCTCAATCGCGAATAAATCATCAGCTAAAGTCACCTTGCGACCGGTGTCTTTACCTTTACTATCTAATACTGCTAATTCCATTACTTGGTGATTATTACGATTGAGTTCTTAGGACCAGGAACTGACCCCTTAACAACTAATAGATTCTTCTCAGCATCCACCTTAATAACACGTAAGTTCTCTACAACAGTAGTTTCACCGCCCATACGACCGGCCATACGCATTCCTTTAAATACACGAGAAGGATCTGAACCTGCACCAATAGAACCAGGTGCACGTAAACGGTTGTGCTGACCGTGGGTAGCTTGACCTACACCACCGAAGCCGTGACGCTTCACAACCCCTTGGAATCCTTTACCTTTAGAAGTTCCGCTTACATCAACGAACTCTCCTTCAGATACAAATTGGTCGATGCTGATTTCAGCACCTTCCTTTAATTCTACTGTGTAACCGTCTAAAGCGAACTCCTTTAACTTTGTGCGAGGAGTAACCCCTGCTTTCTTAAAGTGTCCGGTTAGAGCAGCTGTAGTAGCTTTCTCTTTCTTTTCTCCGAAACCGATTTGTACGGCTTCATAACCGTCAGTCTCCGCTGACTTGATCTGGGTTACCACGTTGGGCTCTACTTCGATGACGGTACACGGTAAATTTTTACCGTTTTCGTCAAAGAGGCTTGTCATCCCGATCTTTTTACCGATCATTCCAGGCATTTGACAATCAATTTATAATTAATACTATTCTATCAAACTTTAATCTCAACTTCTACTCCACTTGGTAGCTCCAACTTCATCAAGGCGTCAATCGTCTTAGATGAAGAACTGTAGATATCTAACAAGCGCTTGAAAGAAGAAAGTTGGAATTGCTCACGTGACTTCTTGTTTACGTGAGGAGAACGCAATACGGTGTAAATACGCTTATTGGTTGGCAATGGAATTGGACCATTAACGATAGCACCGGTACTCTTTACAGTCTTAACGATCTTCTCAGCAGACTTATCTACTAAGTTGTGGTCGTATGACTTTAATTTAATGCGAATTTTCTGACTCATCTTTCTAATAAAATCTTAATCGTTACCCTTAACTTTTGCAATAACCTCATCTGCTATTCCCTTTGGAGCTTCATCAAAGTGAGAAAATTCCATTGTAGAAGTCGCACGACCTGAAGAGTTAGTGCGTAAGTCGGTTACATAACCAAACATCTCAGATAATGGCACTTTCGCCTTAATTACCTTTGAGTTGCTACGGTCACCCATACCTTCTACTACACCACGACGGCGGTTTAAGTCACCTACGATATCACCCATATATTCCTCTGGAGTTAAAACTTCCAGTTTCATAATAGGCTCTAATAGTACTGGATTAGCTTTGGGAACGGCATGACGGAACGCCATCTTAGCCGCAACCTCAAATGAAAGTTGATCCGAATCCACAGGGTGGAAAGAACCATCCTTCAAAGTAACCTTCAAACTATCTACAGGGTATCCGGCAAGAACACCAGTAGTCATAGCTTCTTTGAATCCTTTCTCTACCGATGGGATAAATTCCTTAGGAACGTTACCACCTTTTACCTCGTTTACGAATACAAGTCCAGGTTGCTCTGAATCGCTTGCTTCAATAGTTACGATAATGTCCGCAAACTTACCACGACCACCAGTCTGCTTCTTGTACACCTCGCGGTGATCCACAGAACCGTTGATTGCTTCTTTGTAAGAAACTTGAGGTGCACCTTGGTTTACCTCTACCTTAAACTCACGACGCATACGGTCGATCAAAATATCTAAGTGAAGTTCACCCATACCTGAGATTACAGTTTGACCTGTATCTTCATCAGTATGAACACGGAAGGTTGGGTCCTCTTCAGCTAACTTAGCTAAGGCCATACCCATTTTATCCACGTCTGCTTTTGACTTAGGCTCAACCGCTAATCCAATTACTGGCTCTGGGAAGTCCATAGATTCTAAAACAATAGGAGCATTTTCAGCACAAAGGGTATCACCAGTTTTGATGTCCTTAAATCCTACTAATGCACCAATATCACCCGCACCAAGCTCATCAATCTGATTTTGCTTGTTCGCGTGCATTTGGAAGATACGAGAGATACGCTCTTTCTTACCGGTACGTGTGTTTAATACATAAGAACCAGAAGGAAGAACACCTGAATAGGCACGCGTAAAACACAAACGACCTACGAATGGGTCAGTAGCAATCTTAAAAGCAAGCGCACTAAAAGGCTCGTCGAAAGAAGGCTTACGTTTTTCTTCTGCCTCTGTGTTTGGGTTTGTACCTACAATAGCTTCGATATCAACTGGCGCAGGCATTAATTCCATTACCATATCTAGCATGGCTTGCACACCTTTGTTTTTAAAGGCAGAACCACACATCATAGGAACCACTTTGTTGGCGATAGTTGCCTCACGCAAAGCGTCCAAGATTTCACGCTCGGTCAAAGAATCTGCATCCTCGAAATACTTTTCCATCAAAGTATCATCGAACTCGGCTACAGCTTCTAATAATTTCTCACGGTATTCAGTAGCTTCGTCTAACATGTCAGCAGGAATCTCAACCTCGTTAAAGGTCATACCCATATCATCTTCGTTCCAAACGATACCGCGGAAGTTAATAAGATCAACTACCCCTTTAAAGTCTGCTTCCGCTCCGATCGGTAACTGAAGTGGTAAGGCATGTGAACCTAACATTTCTTTTACCTGAGCACAAACATTAAGGAAGTCAGCACCCTGACGGTCCATTTTGTTAACGAATCCGATACGAGGTACATTGTAGTTATTTGCTAAACGCCAGTTGGTCTCTGACTGAGGCTCAACGCCGTCTACAGCAGAGAACAAGAATACTAATCCATCTAAAACACGTAATGAACGGTTTACTTCTACCGTAAAGTCAACGTGTCCTGGAGTATCAATAATGTTGATATGGTAATTATCACCACGGTAAGGCCAATTTAGAGTGGTAGCAGCAGAGGTAATGGTAATACCACGTTCTTGCTCTTGCTCCATCCAGTCCATGGTAGCCGCACCATCGTGTACTTCACCAATCTTGTGGCTCACACCACCGTAATATAGGATACGCTCTGTAGTGGTCGTCTTACCCGCGTCAATATGAGCGGCGATACCAATGTTACGAGTGTATTTTAAATCTCTTTTTGCCATGATTTTATCGTCCGTTTAGGAAATTTAGAATCGACCAAAGTGCGCAAACGCCTTATTAGCCTCTGCCATTTTATGAGTATCCAAACGCTTCTTAACCGCTGCACCTTCTTCTTTAGCCGCAGCCATGATTTCAGAAGCTAAGCGCATAGCCATTGATTTCTCATTACGCTTGCGAGCATAAGAGATTAACCATTTCATGGCTACAGAAACTTTGCGGTCTGGACGAATCTGAACTGGAATCTGGAAGGTAGCACCACCAACACGCTTAGAGCGAACCTCCACATGTGGCATTACATTATTTAAAGCTTCTTTCCACAACTCTAATCCATTTCCCTCACCGGTCTTCTCAGACACAATATCAATGGCATCGTAGAAAATGCGGTAAGAAACAGACTTCTTACCGTCTAGCATCATCATATTTACAAAACGAGTTACCAAGGTTTCACCGAAACGTGGATCTGGTAACAATGGTCTTTTTTTAGCTCTTGCCTTTCTCATGAGACTTTTTCTCCTTTAAAGATTATTTTTTGTCCTTAGGACGTTTTGCACCGTACTTAGAACGACGTTGCATACGACCATTTACACCAGCGGTATCGAGTGCTCCACGCACGATGTGATAACGCACACCTGGTAAGTCTTTTACACGACCACCACGTACCAATACGATACTGTGTTCTTGTAAGTTGTGACCTTCTCCAGGAATGTAGGCATTCACCTCATTTCCATTGGTTAAACGCACCCTCGCTACCTTACGCATGGCTGAGTTAGGCTTCTTTGGAGTGGTGGTATACACACGCGTACATACTCCACGACGCTGTGGTGAAGACTGCAATGCGGCAGACTTACTCTTCTTAGTAATCTTAGTACGACCTTTCCGTACTAGTTGCTGAATCGTTGGCATACACCTTTATATATAGCTATTAATAAAATATAAACCCCGCTTTTTTGGGGACTGCAAATGTAGAACAATTCAGTAATGTAGCAAGGCCTTCAAAAAAAATGTTTTAGGAATTTTCATGATAGCTTAATCACTGGGATAGAGAATCTTGCGATCAGTACTTTTTTAAGGTTAAAAATGAAATCCAAGCAGCAGTATCCCAAAAGGAGCAAAGCCCTAATTTTCTTTTTGAGCAAATGACTTCTATAGTAACCCTAACAGAACTTAAGCGTTTAGTAAACTCCTATTCCTTTTAGCCAATCTCTCCATTCCATATTATTGAAGCATTAAAAGCAATAACTCATGATTCGCTACTCCTTATTCGGCATCCTTATGCTTATGTCAGTTTGGCTTGCCGCCCAAGAAGAATTGGGCACCAATCACTCCTTAAAATTTTCGGTTCACGCGCCAATGGATACAAACCATTTCATCGAAGACCGTTATTCAGTCCACGGAATGGGACTGGGAGTAACCTACAACTACCAATACTTTTTTAAAGGTCTACCCTTCGGTATTAATATAGGTGGGCAATTAGTACGAAGTGAAGTTCCCACCCCCACTGCAAGCTTTGAAATCAGCGGCAACCCTAATGCAATTGTCGCTCACCCCGCGGGATCAATTTACAGTGGCGCTCTTTATGCAGGTCTTTTTATGCATGCCCAGAAGGATCCGGAGAGCATCGCATTCCAACCTTCTATATCTCTAGGGTATGGCTACGCAACTTTAACCACAAGAAATAGTAGGGGTATCAAAACTCCAAGCACCACTATAATGTCTGGTACTCTGGCATCTAATTATTGCTTGCTCACAGGGGCTGACTTCCTGATACCCGTAAATCAGAAAGTACATATTAGTATAGGTGGCCAGCTCAGCTTAATGTCTTTTACCTTCGAAGGTATTCGCTCAAACCTTCCCTCTGAAACCATAAACTACCACAACTGGTCCCTCTCTGTTGGTTTCTTGAGCTTATTGGGCGAATAATTAGGAGTCGGGAATTAATTCTAACCTGCATAAACTGTATCCTTTAAAATTTTGGATTACCAAGGAATCCTACCACGTGCTCTAGGATCACCATTCACATTCTGACTGTTCATTAATAAACTTGCCCCCTAACCATTTTCTCGCCACCTTTGTAAGCTAATTTTTTGACAAGCGTGAGTAATTTTTTGGAAGGATTAAACCCAGCGCAGAAAGCTGCGGTAGAAGCGACGGACGGACCCATTATGGTTATAGCAGGAGCGGGCTCCGGTAAAACTCGGGTGCTTACGATGCGGATAGCCTATTTAATGGCTGAGAAAAATGTGGACCCTTTTAATATCCTTTCACTCACTTTTACCAACAAAGCCGCTCGCGAAATGAAAGAGCGAATCGGCACCATCGTTGGAGCCTCCGAAGCGAAAAATATTTGGATGGGCACCTTCCACTCCGTTTTCGCTAGAATTCTTCGTGTCGAAGGTCATTTACTAGGCTACCCTTCAAATTTTACAATATATGATGCTGAAGATTCCAAAAAGGCTGTTTCCAATGTTATAAAAGAGCTAAAGCTGGACAAGGAAATATATAAGGTAGGAAATGTAGCTCGTCGAATATCTTCCTTTAAAAATGGACTTATCACCCCACGGGAATATTTTAATTCTCCTGATTTGCAAGAACAAGATGCCGCCGCACGAATGCCTCAGCTTGGCGACATCTTTAATTCTTATAATGAAAAGAATTTCAGAGCGGGAGCCATGGACTTCGACGACATCTTGCTCAACACCTATTTAATTCTCAGAAATTTTCCAGAAGTTCTTGCTAAGTACCAAGATCGCTTCCGCTATATTTTGGTGGATGAGTATCAGGATACGAACCACGCCCAGTATTTAATAGTAAAGGCACTGGCCAATCGTTTTCAAAATATCTGTGTGGTGGGTGACGATGCCCAAAGTATTTATGCTTTCCGTGGGGCGAACATTCAGAACATTTTAAACTTCCAGCGAGACTACGACGATGTACAAGTCTACAAACTGGAACAAAATTACCGGAGCACCAAAAACATCGTAGGGGCTGCCAATAGCCTAATTGCGAAAAATAAGAACCAGCTACCTAAAAACGTTTTCACCGAAAACGATGGTGGAGAAAAAATTATCATCTATAAAACGGTTAGTGACTCAGACGAAGGGGCCTATGTAGCTCGCACCATCTTCGACAAACAGATGAATGATCATTTAGATTATTCCGAGTTCGCCATTCTCTATCGAACGAATGCCCAAAGTAGGGCTATGGAGGATAATTTGCGGCGTAAGAATATCCCTTACCGTATTTATGGCGGTCTATCCTTCTATCAACGGAAGGAAGTAAAAGACTTACTGGCCTATTGCCGATTGTCCATAAACCCTAAAGATGAAGAAGCTCTTCGCCGAATTATTAATTACCCAAAACGTGGAATTGGTGACAGCACGGTTGAAAAACTAACCGTTAAAGCCAACCAAGAAGGTAAATCCATTTGGGACATCTTACACAATATTGACTTCTACCCAGACCTTGGATTAAATCGAGGCGCTACTAATAAACTGAAGGACTTTGTTACTAAAATTGACTCCTACCGGATTCTTGCGGAAAGAGAAGATGCCTTTGAAGTCGTAAATCAAATTTCCAAGACTTCCGGACTCATGCGTAATCTCACGGAGGACAAAACTCCTGAGGGAGTAAGCCGGGTTGAAAATATTGAAGAGCTCCTCAATTCTGTGAAGGATTTTGTGGAAGGCCAAGCTGAAGTTGAAAACGGAAATCCCAAACTAGAAGGCTTCATGCAAGATGTTGCCTTACTAACAGATCAAGACAAAGACGATCCGAACGATCGGAACAAGGTATCCTTAATGACCATTCACTTGGCTAAAGGCCTCGAATTCCCAGTTGTATTTATAGTAGGCATGGAAGAAAATCTTTTCCCGAGCATGCTCACCGTTAACAGCAGAGCCGACTTGGAAGAGGAACGCCGTTTATTTTATGTTGCGCTTACCAGAGCTGAAAAGCAGGCCTATCTTACCTACGCTCAAATGCGTTACCGCTGGGGGAAACTAATCGACTGCGAGCCATCTCGCTTTTTAGAAGAAATAGACGACCAATATATAAGTCAAAGTATCCCTGAGTTTAGCCCCTTTTTATCACCAGAAGAAATTCATGGTTTTAAACGAGGTAGTTCTAGTCCAGGAGAGGCAAGCGGCAAATCTAATTTTGGTTCCCACCGAAAACCTAGCTCTACGGGTAGGCGAAGCCCCAAACCTCAAGGCAGCGCAACGAGACAAGCAAGTCAGCCACCCAGTAGGTTTAAGAAAATCCAGAATAGCAGCAGTGCTTCGACAACTGGAAATTTTGAGATTCATGACAATCT